>CAIOYU010000064.1 GCA_903862565.1 uncultured Actinomycetes bacterium
GGGTTGGGTGCATACCAGCGGCACTCCGCGCGACGTCGCCGACGACGCGATGCGCGCCCTCGAGGCGGCCAACCGCGGCCAGATCGCGACTCTTGTTCTCCCCGCAGATGTTTCGTGGGACGACGGCGGCATGTTTGCGTACCCGCGGCCGATTCCCGTCCGGCCGCCGGTGGCGGATGCAGCCGTGGAGAACACCGCGAAGGCGACCGAGGCCAGCGAGAAGACCCTGCTACTGCTGGGCAGCACCGCCCTCACCGAGGACGGCCTGCGCGCCGCGAGTCGGATCGCGGCGGGCACCGGAGCGCGACTGCTCGTCGAGACCTTCCCGGCCCGACTGGAGGAAGGCGCGGGCCTGCCCGCCATCGACCGCCTGGGATACATCGCCGAGGCCGCCCAGTACCAACTCAGCACCGTGGAGACCCTGGTGCTCGTCGGTGCCGCCGCGCCGGTGTCGTTCTTCGCCTACCCCGGCAAGGCCAGCGATCTGGTCCCCGGGGGCTGCGCCGTCGTACGCCTCGCCGATCCGGATCAGGACGTCGTCGACGCCCTGGAACGTCTCGCCGACCGGGTGGCCCCCGGCGTCGAACCCGTGCTCGCCGAGTTGCACACCCCCGAGGAGGTCCCGGCGGCGAACCTCGACGTCAACAACCTCGCCGTCGCCGTTGCGGCCACCCTGCCGGCGAACGCCATCGTCGTCGACGAGGCCAACACCTCCGGTGTCTCGCTGCCCCCGGCCCTGGCGACCGCGCCGCGGCATTCGGTTTTGACGCTGACCGGCGGGGCCATCGGGCAGGGCCTGCCGGTGGCCACCGGCGCGGCCCTGGCCGCACCGGACCGGCCGGTGCTGTCCCTGCAGGCCGACGGCAGCGCGATGTACACCATCCAGGCGCTGTGGACCCAGGTGCGGGAGAACCTCAACGTGACGACGGTGATCTTCAACAACGCCGCCTACGCCATCCTGCGGCTGGAACTCATGCGCACCGGCGCCGGTGCGGCCGGGGAGCGCTCGGCGCCGATGCTCGACCTGTCGCATCCCACAACGGATTTCACGGCGTTGGCCCAGGGGATGGGAATGCCGGCCGAACGGGTGAGCACCGCCGACGGCCTGGCCGAGGCGCTGCGCCGAGCCTACGACGCGCCGGGCCCGCACCTCATCGAGGCGATCATCCCGCCGATCATCTGATCGGACGGGTGAGTTCCTCGAGCAGGAACACGAACGACTCGAACGGCCTTCCGGTGGCCTGCCGCATGCCCATCTCGCAGGTGCGGTTGGCACACAGGTAGGCATCGGCCGGTGTCGTATCCAGGACGGCCTTCTCCTCCCTGGTGGCCGACACCACCAATTCCGGGTGCAGGAGTCCGCGATCCCCGGCGGTGCCGCAGCACGTCGTGCCCACCGGAATCAGCACATCCTCGGCCAGCGCCTCGGCCACCCGTCGCAGCGTTCGGTTGAGGCCCAGGTGGGTCGTCGAGCATGTCGGATGCACCGCGACCCGGGAAACCCGCTGTCGCACGGTCAAATTCGGAAGAAGCTGTTCGCACCAGGCGATGGAGTCCAGCAGTGTGATCTTCTCCAGTCGGGCGCGGCGTTCGTCGTCGATGTAGTTCTTGACGTCGTCGAGCAGACCGAAGGTGCACGACGCCGCGTCGACGACCACCGGAAGCTCACCCTGCCGACTCCAGGCCCACAGCGCGTCGCACATGGTTGCGGCCATCCACTCGTGGCCCTGTGTGTAGCCCTTGGAACTCCACGGTGTCGAGCAGCACTTGCCGACGACGTCCGGCGGGATCCACAGCGGCTGACCGGCGCGCCGGGAGACCTCGACGAGCGCCCGCGGCAACGACGGGTCCCGCGGACCGTCGGGGTCCCGGCCGAAGATCCGGTTGATGCAGGCCGGGAAATACACCGCGGCCGCGCCGGCGGGATGGGTGATGGGCAGCGCCGCCGGTGCGGGGTGTGGCATCGGGCCGGCCACCGCCGGAATCAGGTCGGTGCTCACGGCCAGCCGCGCCGCATCGGTCAATCCGGTCAGCACCTTCACCCCGAGCGTGCGCTGGATGACGTCGGCTGCACCCATCGCGGTGCGGGCGAGTTTCTCCACCGTCGCCCACCGTTTGGCGAGCGCCAGTGCCACTTTCTCCCGCCTGGCCGTCGACTCGGCCCGCCGGAACTCCTTGGTCAGCGCACCGGTGTTGATATGCAGTGGGCAGGGGACGGCGCACATTCCGTCCACGGCGCACGTCTCGATGCCGTCGTACTCGAACTCGTCCTGCAAGCGCGTCAACAACGGCGAGCCCTCGGCCTGGCGTGCCATCTCGCGGCGCAGCACGATCCGCTGCCGCGGTGTGGCGGTGATGTTGCGACTGGGGCAGGCGGCCTCGCAGAAGCCGCACTCGATGCAACGGGTCGCCAGTTCCTCGATACGCGGGGTGGACTTGAACTTCTGCA
The DNA here is from genome assembly GCA_903862565.1 of uncultured Actinomycetes bacterium. GTDB lineage: Bacteria > Actinomycetota > Actinomycetes > Mycobacteriales > Mycobacteriaceae > Mycobacterium. The sequence continues at coordinate 2,450 of CAIOYU010000064.1, forward strand.
GGTGAATCTCCGGGTCGCGGGACAAGACGACGTTGGGCCCCAGGACCCCGCGCGGGTCGGCCAGTTCCTTGATGCGCCACATCATTGCGGTGGCCTTCTCGCCCCACTCGCGGGACACGAAGGGCGCCATGTTTATTCCGGTTCCGTGCTCGGCCTTCAGCGATCCGTCGTACTTGTCGACCACAACGGCGACGAGATCGGTCATGAATGCGCCGTAGCGGTCCCGGTCGGCAGGCTCGGAGAGCTTCGCGGTCAGCGTGAAGTGCAGATTGCCGTAGGCGGCGTGCCCGGCCACCCCGGGAAGGAAGCCGTGCTTGGTCAGCAGTGCCATCAGGTCGGCGGCGCCCTCGGCGACGCGGTCCGGAGGGAAACACACGTCCTCGTTGACCACGCTGGCGCCTTCCGGGCGCAGCAGGCCGACGATGCCCAGCAGTCCCTCGCGCACCCGCCAACTCAGTTCGATGAACTCCTCGTCCCGGGCGAACTCCAACGGGTGCACGAGCGCAGCGCCGTCGACGATCTTCGCGACCTGCTTCTCGAGGTGGTCGAGGTCTTCGCTTGTGGCGCTGCCGAATTCGACAAGCAGTGCGGCGGCCTTCGGGTCTAGGGTCTTCCAGTACTCGGGCGTGCCGGGGATGGTGTGGGCGGCGGCCATCATTGCCGGGGCCACCATGAGTTCGACAGCCTCGGCGCCCAGTGCCACAAGTTCGGGCACCAGCTGGGTCGCCTCCGCGATCGAGGGCAGCACCAGCCAGGTGATCGTGGTCCGTGCCGGTGCGGGAAGCGTGTCGTAGACGGCCTCGGCGAGGAAGGCCAGGGTGCCCTCGGATCCGACGATGAGGCGGCGGAAGATTTCCAGCGGGGTCTGCCCGTCCAGCAGTGCGACCATCGAGTAGCCGGTGGTGTTGCGGATGGCGTATTTGTGGCGGACCTTCGCGGTGAGTTCGGCGTCGGCCAGCAATTCCTCACGCAACTGCATAAGACCCTGGGCCAGAACGGGTTCGGCGGCAGCGAAGGATGCCTCCGAATTCGGTGCGGCGGTGTCGATCACGGTTCCCGAGGCGAGTACCAGCGTCATCGCCGACACCGTGTGATACGAGTTGCGCTCGATGGTGCAGCGCATCCCGGCGGCGTTGTTGGCGATCACCCCTCCGATGGTGGCGACCTCGGCAGAGGCCGGATCGGGGCCCAGCCGCCGGCCCTGCTTGCGCAGCACCGCCTGGGCATGGCCGAGCAGCACTCCGCATCGCACCCGCAGTTTCGCCCCGCCGTCCTCCACCGTCATCCCGCCCCAGTGCCGGCGCACGTCGATGAGGATGTCGTCGGACTGTGACTGGCCGTTGAGACTGGTGCCGCCGGCGCGGAAGGTGGCATGCCGGCCGGTGCCGGCGCAGTACCGCAGCACTTCTCGGACGTCCTCAATGCTCCGCGGTTGGACGACCACCTGCGGTAGATACCGGTACGGACTTGCGTCGCAGGCGTAGCGGACCAGGTCGCTGATGCGTGTCAGGACCTGTTCCTCCCCGATCCGCGCGGCGAGGTCGGCGGCCAACTCGGCCGGGGTTCCGTCCAGCAGCCCGGGGTCGATGGCGTCCGGGGCGCCCGGGCCGGACGGCCGGCCGATCGCGGCCGGGTTGGGGCTGGCCAGTCTCCACATGCGGCTCATCGTGTCACGGGAGATGCCGACCTCACCGCCGATCGCCGCACCAGCGATTAAGGTTCCGTGGCAGGTGATTCGGAACC
>CAIOYU010000065.1 GCA_903862565.1 uncultured Actinomycetes bacterium
CGCGGCGTAGAGCAGCCGGAACTCGTCGATCAGCATCGGGAAGGCACGCAGGGACAGCGCCAGCGCGACGGCCCAGTCGTCGACCGGGATGCGCAAGGGCCGCAGCGGCCGGCCCAGGGTGGCCACCGCCGGGGCGACGTCGGCGACGTTGGTGGTCCACGACACCAGTGCGCCCATCACCACCAGTACCAGCGACAGCACGGTGAACCGCAGGAACTTCAGCAGTCCACCGACCGCGAGTTCCATCGACCCCAGGTGAAGCACTGGCTCGCCGCCGCCGAATGCGGCGGTGGCCGCACCGAGGGCGAGCAGGAACCACAGCCACCGCGGGATCGACGGCCACGCCCCGCGCGGTATCCGCGCCAGCACCAGCGCAGCCACCACCAGTGCCGCGGCCAGGCCGATCGGTATCCAGCCGGGGTAGAACGCCAGCAGAAACGAGAGGGCGAACACCACAATGATTTTCGTGCCCGCCCACAATTCGTGGATGACCGAGGTGCCGGGGATCGGGCGCAGCAGCACCACTGCGCGGCGGCGGCGGTTGGCGCTCACGCGATTCCCCCGACGGCCTCGGATGCGGGAACCAGGGTCCCACGGTCCAGGTGAAGGGTCCGCGGGCACAGGTCCTGCAGGCCGGCGAAGTCATGCGAGATGACCACAACGGTCAACCCGGCATTGCATCGCAGGTCGGTGAGTAACCGCAGCAGGCCACGCTGGCTGTCGGCGTCCAGGCCGGCCAGTGGCTCATCGAGAATGAGCGCCTGGGGCCAGCGGGCCAAGAGACCGGCGATCACGACTCTGCGCATCTGGCCGCCGCTGAGCTGGTCGATCCGTCGGGTGGCCAGCGACGGGTCCAGCCCGACCGTCGCGAGCGCGGCCGCCACCCGTCCGGTGTCGTAAGGGGAAAACCCTGCGGCAGAGGCGACTTCGAGGTCGACCCGGCCGCGCAACAACTGCAGCCGGGCCGCCTGGAACGAGATCGCCACGTTGCCGACACACCCCGAGGCGGGCTCGCCGCGCACCAGGGCGGCGCCCGCCGTCGGCTCCGTCAACCCCGCCATGATCCAGGCCAGCGTCGACTTGCCTGAGCCGTTGCCGCCGTGGATCAACAGCCCGTCGCCCTCGTTGACGGTGAAACTGACGTCGCGCAGGGCGGTCTTGGCCCACGGCGTGCCGACGGCATACTCGTGGCCCACGCCGTCGAGTTGGAGCACCGGGACGTTGCTGCGCGGTGCTGGGCCCGCCGTCGGAACGGGGGCGGGTGCCTGGGACACCATCACCATGTTGTCCGCGGACTGGCTGAGATTGACTGTGCGGTCGGCGATTTGGGCCTCGGAGCGGTAATGGGTGATGTGCACCAGACCCATCCGGTGCCGGTCGGTGAGGCCGGAGAGCACACCGAGCAGCGCTTCGCGACCGCGCTGGTCGACCATGCTGGTGACCTCGTCGGCGATCAGGAGCGACGGCTCCCGGGCCAGCGCGGCGGCAACCGCCAGTCGCTGCAGTTCGCCGCCGGACAGACCGCCGGTGTCGCGTTCGGCCATCCCGGACAGGCCCACCTCGTCGAGCAACCGACCGACGTCGGGATCGGCGCCCGGCGGAAGTCCCCACACCACGTCGTCGGCGACGCGGGAGCCCAGCACCTGGCTCTCCGGATGCTGCATCACGACCGCCGTGCCACCGGCCATTCCCAGCCCGACGGCACCCGGCCGCTCGATGCGCCCGGAGGTGGGCGCTCGACCGGACAGCAGCAGCATCAGAGTGGTCTTTCCCGAGCCGTTGGCCCCGGTGACGGCGACGTGCTCGCCGACCTCCACCGCCATGCTCAGCGGACGCAAAGCGTCGTGATCGGCGTTGGGATATCGGAACCGGGCGTCAACCAGACGCACCGGGACCGGCGCCACGGGACCGACTTCGACGGGTGCGTCGAGCTTGTGGACATCGGGGATGCCGCGCAGGCGCTCGAGCACTCCCGACAGGACGGCCCAGCCGATCAGCGACACCACAACGATGCTGAAGATCGAGTAGATCATGATGAACACCGGCCAATAACGCAGACCAGTCTCGAACAGCGCGCGGGTCTGCTCGGCGGATTGGCGGAACGACTCCCCCGCCACCCCACCGGCCGTTTTGTCCATCACGTCACCCAGCATTGCCACGAACCGGACGACACCGTCGACGTTGGCCTGAAGCGCCTCGAAGGTCACCGTGCGCAGCCGCTCCAGCAGGACCAGAAGCCCGATGATCCACGCCCCGTTGACGGCGCCGGCGACGATGGAGGCCGCGACCACAGTTGGCGTGCCACGGCCGCGACGCTTGATGATGCCCGTCATCCCGCCGACGTAGGCGCAGTTGAGGACCACCATGAATCCGCTGATCCCGGCGATGAGGAACGCGATCGTGCTGGCTGCGAAGGCCGCGGCGACGAGCACCCGGAGGCGGTAGCGCAGTCCGAGCAGCCCCATCGGGACCGCCACCAGCAACGAGAGCGCGCCGGCGAAGGGGATGACCACCGACGCGATGGTCAGCGCCGCGCTGAGGGCACCCATGACGGCGGCCTGTGCCATCTCCACCGGTGTCAGGGACCGACTGACCTTTGCAGGCGCTTCCGGCCGGGTCGAGGTCATTGGACGATTCTGCCAGTCAGGACGTCACATCCAGACCGTCGCGTCGTCGCCCTCGCGCGGCCGCGCCAGTGGGTGGTCGGGACCGAGCAGATTGGCGGTGACGGTGCAGCAGATCCGGTTCATCGGGATGTCGAACACGCTGTTGTTCATCGGCTGTTCGATGAAGTGGCCCAGCCGGTCGGCCACGATGAAAGTGGCCATCAGCAGAAATCCGACCGCCACACTGCCGACGGCGTGGTTGGTGCTGCTGTCCAGCCGGCTGAAGGCCATGATGCCGAAGAACCAGGCCAAGCCCTGGATGAACAGGTCGTAGTGCACGGGCACCGGTTCGTTGCGGATACGTTCGAGGCCACTTTGCGCGGACGCCACTCCGGTGTGGGCCGTCATCAGCACCACCCGCCCTTGCCCGTCGATGGACCCGTCCTCCACCAGAGCAGCCACATCTGCGGCCTGGTGATCGAGCAGTTCGGTGGCGGTTGCGTCGGGGGGATCCTCCGGCGTCAGGTCGGTCGCCGCCGGTAACGGCGGGATTCCGCGCAATTCGGCCGCCAACTGCCAGCAGTAGCGGACCTGGCGGCGGCGCATCCGGTCCAGGACGGCGGCCATCGCAGCCGATCTGGTGGACATCGACGTCAATCCGTAATGGGTGGTCCGGGAGTTGATGATGATGCCGCCCCACAGTGTGCGGGCCTCCCACCAGCGGTTGTAGGCCGTGGTGTTGCGGAAACCGATGAACACCGAGGCACCGATGCCCAGGACCGACAGCACAGCGGAGGCGTACTCACTCTGCTCAGCGTCCGGAACCGGCACCAGAAGACCGGCAACCAGCGCGACCGCCAGCAACGTATTGCGAAGCTTCCACAGCACCAAGGCGCTGACCTTGGCCGGGCCGAACCGGCCGACACTCCTGATCATCTGTCAGTGCGCGGCTAGGGCCAGGTGCTCTGGTCGGGCAGCGTGTCGCCGGGCCTCATCGGATTGTTGGCCAGATAGCCAAGACAGGTTCCGACCCTTCCCGGCATGCACGGTCCTCCGCCGACGGTCGGAGAACCCTCCCCTGCCATTTGCCAGCAGTTGCCGGAGTTGGGGTCGGACATATAGCCGGCCACGCAGTTACCGCCAGGAGTGCCTGGGACGGAAGGAACCGCCTGCGCGGGCGCCACGCCCAGGACCGCAGCGGCGGCGGCACCGACCAAAACGGTGGACGCTCGAAACCGAGGGGTCATGGTGTGGCGTCTCCGTTAGGTCGAGTTCGTCAGAAGCAATTCCGATAAGGAGCCTACCTTTAGGTACCCCCCGGATAGCATCATGCGCAGCCAGGCCATACGGCTTGTGCGTGGCCGACAGGAGGCTCCACAGTGCTCGTCGGTCTCGGGTTCGCGATGATCGCGCTGTTCATGTACCTGATCCTGAGCAAGCGGTTGACGCCTGTCATCGCGTTGATTCTCGTTCCCGCGTTGTTCGCAGTCATCGCCGTGCAACTCGGTGCGGCAGTGGTCCCCGAGGGCGGGGTCGCCGAGGCGATCATGGAGGCGATCAAGAGCTTCGCTCCCACGGCGGCGTTGTTGTTCTTTGCAATCATCTACTTCGGGTTGATGATCGACGTGGGTCTGTTCGATCCATTGATCCGGCTGATCCTTCGTGGGGTCGACAACAACCCGGTCAAGTTGGCACTCGGAACCGCGGTCCTGGCCGGCATGGTCTCCCTCGATGGCGACGGCTCAACGACGTTCATCATCACCGTGTCGGCACTGCTGCCCATCTACTTGAAGCTGGGTTTGAGCCCGATCGTTCTCACGACGGTGGCCTGTCTGGCCAACGGAGTGCTGAACATCGTTCCCTGGGGTGGACCGACGGTCCGGGCAGCGACGGTGCTGAAGGTACCCCCCAACGAGCTGTTCATCCCGATGGTGCCGGGCATGATCGCGGCGATGGCCACGGTGCTCGCCTTGGCGGTCCTCATGGGCCGGGCAGAGCGGAAACGCTTGCAGGCCTCCGGGGCCACCTTGCAGTCCGTCGCCGATTCGATGGCGAATGCCCGGATCGTGCCACCACACCCTGGTGGCTCCGCAGAGGCGGAACTGGACTACGAGGAGCAGAACTCCGACATGGTCTCGGGCCTGGATCCGAAGCGCCCCACGCTGCGCCCCACACTGATCTGGTTCAATCTCGCGCTGACCGTGACCCTTCTGGTGATGCTCGGCATGGACCTGCTGCCACTGCCGTTGCTGTTCATGGGTGCGGCGGCCATAGCGATCCTGGTCAACTTCCCCGACCACCTCGACCAGTCGGAACGCATTAAGGCACATGGCAGTTCGATCGTGTCGGTGGTCGCCATGGTTTTCGCCGCAGCCGTACTGGTGGGAGTTTTGGAGGGTACCGGCATGGTCTCGGCGATGGCCAACGCCATCGTTCACGTCGTGCCGCCCGCCGTGGGGCCCTGGTTTGCCGTCATCACCGGGGTGCTGAGCATGCCGATGACGTTCTTCATGAGCAATGACGCGTTCTACTTCGGCGTACTGCCGATCCTGTCCGAGGCTGCCGGCAACTACGGCATCACACCGGTGCAGATGGCCCGGGCCGCCATTGTCGGGCAACCCGTCCATCTGACCAGTCCGTTGGTGCCCGCGATGCTCCTGCTGATCTCACTGGCCCGAGTCGACCTGGCCGACTTCCACAAAAAAGTGATCTGGCGTGCCGTCGTCTGTTCGCTGGTGATGCTGGTGGTCGCGATCGCCCTGGGCGTCGTCCCGATCGGCTGACGCCCATCGGTAGCGCGGGGCATCACCGGCAACGAAAAGCCCCTCCGAGCTACGAATCGGGGAATACCCCAACACCCCCCTTGTCAGGGGTGTTGGGTTGAAAGGGCTTGCTCCCCCGGATGGACTCGAACCATCAACCGTCCGATTAACAGTCGGAAGCTCTGCCAGTTGAGCTACAGGGGACCGCTCCCGCGATGTTCTAGTGCGGGCAGGGACAGACTTTAGCCTACCGTGGGGCGTCGGCGCCAAGCCGGTCCATCGGTCAGGCAGGATGGTGGAAACTCCCGGGTTGTGACCCCGGAGTGTGACAGGCGGAGGGAACGACGTGATCGGGTTCGTAGCCGTGCTTACGGCGGGTTATGTGCTGGGCACCAAGGCCGGCCGGGAACGCTACGAGCAGATCGTCGGCACCTACAAGGCGGTCACCGGGCACCCCGCCACCAAGTCGATGATCGACGCCGGACGCCGGAAGATCGCCGAACGCGTCTCTCCCGACCCCGCGATGGTGGAACTCACCGAGATCGAGATCGACCCCGGCACGACCGTCCTCCGACCGGAGGGTTAGGCCGGAGATTTAGGGGTTGATTCCCTGGTTGATGGTCTGACCCGGGAACAGCGGCCCGGTGGAGACCCCCAAGCCGTTGCCGTAACCCGGTCCCCAGATGCCGACGTTCGGAGTGCCGATCATCGTCGGGGAACCGTTGGAGTAGCCGATGCACTTGCCGTCGTCGCGCGACCCGAGCCAGGCCAGGCACTGACCGGTCGCCGCCACTTCTGGGGTAGCCGCGGTGGCCAGGGCCGCCACGACGGGCCCGGCGAGGGCGGCGACGGCCATCGCGCCAGCGGCAACCCACCGCACGTTCGAGGTAGTCATAGCCGACCTTTCGCCGATCGTTATCCGCTCCCTACGATAGCCGACGTCGGCTTATACGGTCAGGTCGTCGCCGCTGGCCTGCTCGAGCAGGCTGCGCCGGTAGGCCTCCAGTGCGACCAGGTCACCGAACAGTGCGTGGTACTCGTCGGCCTGCTCCACCGGGGACATCCGTTGCAATTTGGACTTGACCTCCGCGACCTGCCGACCGACCCACACCTCCTGCAACCGGGCCAGCACACCCCCGACGTAACGGGGCAACCGTTCGTCGTCCTCGACCTTGATGGTCTCGACGCTGAGTTCGGTGATCAGTCCGACGACGGCGGGCGAGGCGGCCTGCTCCCGGACCGCCTCGATCCACTCGGCCCCGGCCAGGCCGGTCCCTGTGCCACCGGCCGCCTCGATCGCGGTGCGCACCGCGACATAGCCGGGGTGGGTGAAGTTCTCCAGGGTGAGCGAGTCGAACACCGGGCCTGCCAGGGCCGGGTACTGCAGGGCGGACTTGAGGGCCTCCCGTTGGGGCCACAGGGTGGGGTCGCGCGGATCGGGCCGGGCCGCAACCGGTGGGCGCGACTCCGCCGACCGGGTCTGCGCCGCTCCGGCGCTGTTGCGGGTGGCATTGCGCACGTTGGGTTTACGCGCCGCGTCTTCGCGGACACGGGAGAGGACCTGGGCGACGTCGTCCCAGCCCACCCAGCCGGCCAGTTGGCGGGCGTACTCGTCGCGCAGGGTCGGGTCCTTGATCTGGGCGACCATCGGCACGCACCGGCGCAGTCCGGCAACCCGCCCCTCCGCGCTGTCGAGGTCGTACTCGGAAAGCGCTGTGCGGATGGCGAACTCGAAGAGCGGGGTGCGCCGGGCCACCAGGTCGCGCAGTGCGGCGTCGCCGGACTTCAGGCGAAGATCGCACGGGTCCATGCCGTCGGCGGCGACGGCGACGAAGCTCTGCCCGGCAAGGTTCTGCTCGCCGGCGAACGCTTTGATCGCGGCAGCCTGCCCGGCGGCGTCGCCGTCGAAGACGTAGATGAGTTCGCCGCGGAAGAACTTGTCGTCCATCATCAGTCGCCGAAGCATCCCGAGGTGCTCGTCGCCGAAGGCGGTTCCGCAGGATGCCACCGCGGTGGTGACCCCGGCCAGGTGCATGGCCATCACGTCGGTGTACCCCTCGACGACGACGGCCTGATGCCCCTTGGCGATGTCGCGCTTGGCCAGATCGATGCCGAACAGCACCGCCGACTTCTTGTAGAGCACCGTCTCGGGGGTGTTGACGTACTTGGCCTCGATCGGGTCGTCGGCGAAGATGCGGCGCGCGCCGAATCCCACCGTCTCGCCGCCGACACTGCGGATCGGCCAGAGCAGTCTGCGGTGGAACCGGTCCATCGGGCCGCGCCGACCCTCGCGGGAAAGTCCTGCGGCCTCAAGTTCTTTGAACTCGAAGCCCTTGCGGATCAGGTGCTTGGTCAGCGAGTCCCAGCCCGACGGGGCGTACCCGCAGCCGAAGGTTCGGGCCGCCGCCGGGTCGAAGTTACGTTCGGTCAGGTACTGCCGCGCCGGTGCGGCCTCGTCGGATTCCAATGCGGCGGAATAGAATTCCTGCGCGGCGGCGTTGGCGGCGATCAGCCGGCTGCGGCTGCCCCGATCGCGCTGAACGGTGTTGCCGCCCCCGGTGTAGGTGACCTGGTAGCCGATCCGGTCGGCCAGCACCTCGACGGCCTCGACGAAGCTGACGTGTTCGATCTTCTGGAGGAAGGCGTAGACGTCGCCGCCCTCGCCGCACCCGAAGCAGTGAAAGTGCCCGTGGTTGGGGCGAACGTGGAACGAGGGCGACTTCTCGTCGTGGAACGGACACAGACCCTTGAGCGAGTCGGCCCCGGCACGGCGCAACTGCACATACTCACCGACCACGTCCTCGATGCGGGCCTTTTCCCGGATCGCGGTGATGTCGCGGTCGGGGATGCGACCCTTGCGGCTTGCGCCCCCGCCAGTTGTCACGGACTCAGCTTAGGCGGGGTGCCTGCATCGTCGATGCGCTCCAACCGGCCCTCTGTGTAGGAGGCGATCTGGTCGACGATCACCCGCATCCGGCCGGCGTCGTCCTCTGCGGCGTTGAACGCCGGGGCGTAGAGCGCGTCGAGGGTGGCCGGGGCCCCTTCGGTCAGCCAATGCGCCACCCGGTGAACGCGTTCACGCTGGCGGGACTGCACGTCGAGGTGGCGAGGGTCGGACATGATGTATTGCAGCGCCAGGGTCTTCAGGACGGCAACCTCGGCGCGGATCATTGGCGGTACGTGCAGGTCGGCCTGGTATCGCACCAGTGGCCTCGGACCGGCGATCTGGCGGGTCGAAGCGATGGCCGCCGAGGCGAACCGGCCCACCAGTTCGCTGGTCAGCCGTTTGAGCGCAACCGACGAGGCCAGGGTGCCGTCGTACTTGCCGACACCGGCCACCACCGGCAGTTCGGAGAGTCGACGGGCGGCGTCCACCAAGTCCGACCCCAGGTCCCCCGACTCGGCGCCGCCTCCGTAGGCGGTGGTGCCCAACCGCGCCAAGGCCGCCGCGGCGTCGTCGTCGGCCAGGACCCGCAGGTCGATACGCCCGGAGACCACGCCGTCCTCGACGTCGTGCACCGAGTACGCGACGTCGTCGGCCCAGTCCATGATCTGCGCCTCGAGGCAGGGCCGGCCCGCCGGAGCGCCGGCGCGGACCCAGTCGGCGACCTCGCCGTCGTCGCGGTAGAACCCGAACTTGCCGCCGGCGGCCGCCCGCGGCCACGGGTACTTGGCCACCGCGTCGAGGGCGGCGCGGGTGAGGTTCAGGCCGACGCTGTTGCCCTGGGCGTCAAGGACTTTAGGCTCCAGCCGGGTCAGGATCCGGAAGTTCTGGGCGTTGCCCTCGAATCCGCCGCAGGGGGCGGCGAACTCATCGAGGGCCCGTTCGCCGTTGTGCCCGTACGGGGGGTGGCCGATGTCGTGGGCGAGGCCCGCCATGTCGACGAGGTCGGGGTCGCAGCCCAGTGCGATCGCCATCCCCCGGCCGATCTGGGCGACCTCCAACGAGTGGGTCAACCGGGTACGGGGGTTCTCGCTCTCGCGGGGGCCGACGACCTGGGTCTTGTCGGCCAACCGGCGCAACGCAGCGCTGTGCAGCACCCGGGCCCGATCCCGGGCGAAATCGGTGCGGTGGTCGGTGTTACTGCCGGGCAGCGCGGCCGCTTTGGGCGGCTCGACAACCCAACGGTCGCGGTCGGCCGCGTCGTAGGGCTGGGACCGGTTGCGGTCGGCGTCGGATCTCAGGGTCATCGTCACTCCGGAGACAGTCTGCCAGGCCCACTGATGCGCTCGTGGCGAAGTTTTACCGGCACGGCGGGCTCGGGCCACTAGATTGGCGGTCATGCGCCTCGCCCGTCTACTCAGTCTGCTCGTCGCGATCCTGGCGGCCGCCCTTCTGGTGGCACCGTCGGCACTGGCCGAGCCCCCGTTCCGGTTGCCGGACCAAGTCACCGACAACTCCGGCGTACTCAACCCCCGCCAGCGGGCTGAGGTGCAGAAGGCGGTCGACCAGCTCTACAGCCAACGACATGTCCGGCTGTGGGTGGTCTACGTCGACTCCTTCGACCCGCAGGGCGCCGTCGGCTGGGCGCAGCAGACCCGAACCATCAGCGACCTGGGCACCGAGGACGCCATTCTGGCGATCGCCACCGGCCAGCGCTCCTATGCCTTCCTGGTCCCGCCGGCCGCAGCGGGCGGCAGTTCGACGAAAGTCGACGCCATCCGGCGCGACCGCATCGAGCCGGCTCTGCGGAGCAATGACTGGGCCGGAGCCGCGAACGCCGCGGCCACCGGCCTGTCCGGCATCGGCAAGGGCGGCGGTGTCGCCACAGGCGGCACCAAGGTGGGCGGCGGCAGCGGTGGCGGCGGGTCACTGGTGCCCGTGGTGATCTTCGCCGGCGGCGGTCTGATGCTGGTCGGCGGGATGATGGTGTGGAGCCGCCGGCGCAACAAGAAGCGCCACGAGGCCCAGGTGGTGGCCGCCAAGAACGTCGACCCCACCGATCCCGCAGCGCTGGCCGACGTGCCGATCGACGCCCTCGACGAACTGTCGCGCACCCTCGTCGTCCAGGTGGACAACGCCGTGCGCACCAGCGCCAATGAACTGGTGCTGGCGGTCGAGGAATTCGGGCAGGCCCAGACCGCGCCGTTCGCGGCCGCGGTGGAGAACGCCAGGACCACCCTCAAGCAGGCCTTCGCCGTGCGCCAGAAGCTTGACGACGACATTCCCGATCCGCTGCCCGAGCGGCGCGACCTGCTGACCCGCGTCGTGGTGTCGGCGGCGAAAGCGAACAGGGAACTGGAGAAGGAGACCGACTCCTTCCACCAGATGCGCGACCTGGTGTTCAACGCCCCGGAGCGCCTCGACAGCCTGACCCAGCAGCTGGTCACCGTGACCGCCCGGGTCGAGCCCTCCCAGCAGAAGCTCGATCAGCTGCACACCGAGTTCGACGACGCCGCGCTGGCGTCGGTGGCCCGCAACGTCAACGCCGCCAAGGAGCGGATCGGCTTCGCCGACGAGGCGATCACCCGGGGCCGCGCGCTGGCCGCCAAGCCGGTGGCCGGCGAGGTCGGCGATCTCGTCGACTGCGTCCGCGGTGCGGAATCGGCTCTGCAGCAGGCGAGCACGATGCTCGACGCGGTGGACAGCGCGGCCAGTGACATCCGTCGCGCGGTCTCCACCCTGCCCTCGGCGATCGAGGACATCCAGCGCGGCATCAACCAGGCGTCCGAGCAATTGGCCCAGGGCGGACTGGACAAGGCCAACGAGCTGTCCGCGGCCCGCGATGCGGCGGTCAAGGCGGTGGCGGAGGCCCAGAGCACCGGCAAAGCCGACCCACTCGGCGCCTTCACCAAGCTGACGTCCGCCGACGCCGACCTGGACCGATTGCTGGCCACGGTGGCCGAGGAGCGCGACGCGGCCGAGCGGCTGAACAAGTCCTACGAGCAGGCGCTGTTCACCGCGCAGTCGCGGGTGCGGTCGGTGTCGGACTACATCGACACCCGACGCGGCAGTATCGGGCCCGAGGCTCGCACCCGGCTCAACGAGGCGGTGCGCCAACTGGAAGCGGCGGAGTCACAGAAGGCCACGAACATCAACGAGGCGATCAAGCGCGCCAACGGCGCCTCTCTGCTGGCCGCCCAGGCCCAACAACTGGCCAACGATGACGTCCAGGCCGGTCAGCGGCAGTACCAGACGCGCTACCGCGGCGGCCAGTCGGACATGGGCGCCATGGTCGGCGGCATCATCCTGGGCAACATCCTGACCGGCGGCAGGGGCGGCGGGTACGGCGGCGGCGGCGGGTACTCCGGAGGCGGCGGCGGTTGGACCACGTCCACCTACGGCGGCTCGCAGGGCGACGGCGGGCTGCTCGGCGGCGGCGGGCGGTTCTAAGCCGCCCACACCGTCAGCAGCCGAGCAGACGGACGGCCAGGAATTCCACGACGTTGTCCAGGCTGACCCGCTGCTGGCTCATGGTGTCGCGCTCGCGGATGGTCACCGCCTGGTCGTCGAGGGTGTCGAAGTCCACCGTCACACAGAACGGCGTGCCGATCTCGTCCTGACGGCGATAGCGCCGGCCGATCGCGCCGGCGTCGTCGAATTCGACGTTCCAGTTCTTGCGCAATTCCGCCGCCAGATCGCGCGCCTTGGGGCTCAGCGCCTCGTTGCGTGACAGCGGCAGCACGGCGGCCTTGACCGGGGCCAGGCGCGGATCTAGCCGCAGCACGGTGCGCTTGTCCACCCCGCCCTTGGCGTTGGGGGCCTCGTCCTCGGCATAAGCGTCGACCAGGAACGCCATGAACGAGCGGGTGAGTCCTGCTGCGGGCTCGATGACATAGGGGACGTAGCGGGTATCGGTGGCCTGGTCGTAGTAGGACAGGTCGACCCCGGAGTGCTTGGAGTGGGTGGACAGGTCGAAGTTGGTGCGGTTGGCGATGCCCTCCAGCTCACCCCACGGGTTGCCCTGGAAACCGAACTTGTACTCGATGTCGGTGGTGCCGTCGGAATAGTGCGACAGCTTCTCCTTGGGATGCTCGTAGAGTCGCAGGTTGTCCCGGGCGATGCCGAGGTCGACGTACCACTGCAGGCGGGTGTCGATCCAGTACTGGTGCCACTGCTTGGCGGTGTCGGGTTCGACGAAGAACTCCATCTCCATCTGCTCGAACTCGCGCGTGCGGAAGATGAAGTTGCCCGGGGTGATCTCGTTGCGGAAGCTCTTGCCGATCTGGCCGATGCCGAACGGCGGCTTCTTACGCGAACTGGTGACCACGTTGGCGAAGTTGACGAAGATGCCCTGGGCGGTCTCCGGGCGCAGATAGTGCAGGCCCTCCTCGCTCTCGATCGGGCCGAGGTAGGTCTTGAGCATCATGTTGAACTCGCGCGGCTCGGTCCACTGACCCTTGGTTCCGCAGTCGGCGCACACGATGTCGGTCATCGGGACCGACTCAGGATCGGAGATGCCCTTTTTCTCGGCATGCGCTTCCTGCATGTGGTCCTGGCGGTGCCTCTTGTGGCAATTCAGGCACTCCACGAGCGGGTCATTGAAGACCTCGACGTGGCCGGAGGCCACCCAGACCTCGCGCGGCAGGATGATCGAGCTGTCGAGGCCGACGACGTCATCGCGCCCGGTGACCACCGAACGCCACCACTGCCGCTTGATGTTCTCCTTCAGTTCCACGCCGAGTGGCCCGTAATCCCAGGCGGAGCGGGTGCCGCCGTAGATCTCGCCGCACGGGTAGACCAAGCCCCGGCGCTTGGCCAGGTTGACGACTGAATCGATCACGGACGCCACGGTGTTGCTGCTCCTGTCTGGGTTTGTCGAACTGCTAAAGAGTAGCGACCCGGTCAGCCGGACCTTTGACACGCGGCTTGCAAGCGTGCGAGGTTAGCCGAATTGACCTCCTTCAGCGATCCCGCCCCGGCAGGCCGGTCCACCCGTCAACGAGCGGCGATCGTCGACCTGCTCGGCGACGTCGACGGGTTCCGCTCCGCCCAGGAACTGCACGACGAACTCCGCCGGCGCGGCCACAACATCGGACTGACCACCGTCTACCGCACCCTGCAAACGCTGGCGGCCTCCAACCTGCTCGACACCGTCCGCACAGACACCGGCGAGTCGGTGTACCGCCGCTGCGCCGAGGCCGAACACCACCACCATCTGGTCTGCCGCAACTGCGGGACCGCCGTCGAGATCAGCGGTCGCGAAGCAGAAGCCTGGGCTGCCGAAGTGGCTGCGGCCCATGGGTTCTCCGATGTGAGCCACACCATCGAACTGTTCGGCACGTGCGCCGGCTGCCGATCTAAGTGAAGGCCCGCCGGATCTCGGCCCCGGTGGTCAGCACCATCATCACCAGGGTCTGCAACGCCTGATCCCCCAGCCCGCCGACCGGGAAGTTGTAGCGCAGCACCACGTCCGCCTGTCCCCCGTTCCCTTCCGGCCGCTCGATCAGGGTGACGGTGCCCAGCGTGGTCTTCTCCGCTTGCGCGGCAACGCTTTTGCGCAGATGGTCATCGAGTGGCAGATCCCAGACCAACATCTGGGTCAAGGCCACCATGTCCAGCCCCTCGGCGATGGTCACCGGCCGCAGCGAGGCGAAGGTCCCGTCGTGGGCGATCGTCAGCGCGCCGTCGTCGAGGGATTCGACGGGCATGACCGCGGCGAGCACATCGGCCAGCGACGCCATCACGCCCTCCCGAACCTGCGGTTGCGGGAAACGTACTCCTCGCAGGCGGCCCAGAGGTCGCGGCGGTCGTAGTCGGGCCAGAGTTTGTCTTGGAACACGTACTCGGCGTAAGCGGCCTGCCAGATCATGAAGTTGCTCGACCGTTGTTCGCCCGAGGTGCGAATGAACAGGTCCACATCGGGAATGTCCGGGCGGTGCAGGTAATCGTGGATGGTGGACTCATTGACCCGTTCCGGGTCGATCCGCCCGGCAGCCGCGTCGCGGGCGATCTGCTTCGTGGCCTCGGCGATCTCAGCCCGCCCGCCATAGTTCACGCAGTAGTTCACGGTGATGACGTCGTTGTCCGCCGTCATCTCCTCGGCAATGTCGAACTCCTTCATCACGCTGCGCCACATCCGCGCCCGAGAGCCCACCCACCGCATGTTCACGCCCATGATGGCGAGGTTCTCGCGGCGCCGGCGCACCACCTCACGGTTGAACCCCATCAGGAAGCGCACCTCTTCGGTGCTGCGCTTCCAGTTCTCGGTGGAGAACGCATATACCGACAGATGCTTGACACCCAGTTCGATTGCGCCACAGGTGACGTCGATCAGGACGGCCTCACCCATCTTGTGCCCCTCGGTACGACCCAGTCCACGCTGGGTCGCCCATCGGCCGTTGCCGTCCATGACGATGGCGACGTGCTTGGGCAGCTGATCGGCCGGGATGGCCGGCGGGGTGGCCTTGGAGGTGTGCTGCGGCGGCCGGCACGGTCCGCCGTCTGGAGCGGGGGGCAGCGCCGGGAACAACACCGGCCAGGCCGAGGTGTCGGGAAACACCGGGTAGTCGTCCGGCGGTGGTGGGAGCTGGGGAAACTGTTCCCGCCGCCTGCGCTCAGCTCCCCGCCAGGAGCCGCTCACCCGGTCCATCACCATGGGCCACATCCTGCCTGAAGATCTCCGCGCGGTGGTCAGCGGCCCGCCGATCGGAACGCTCGACCAGCGGCAACGTTCGCAACTGGCGTTCCAGATGCCACTGCAGGTGGGCGGCGACCAGCCCGCTGGCGTGGCTGCGGTGCGCCGATGTCGACCCCTCGGCGAGCGTCCAATTCCCCTCGTAGAGGGCCGCCATGAGGTCCAGCACGGGCTGCGGCGGGGTGACCGACCCCGATGGCCGGCAGTGCATACATACGCTGCCACCTGCACCGATGTGAAAGGCGCGGTGCGGGCCGGGCGCCGCACAGCGAGCGCACTCGGTCAGCGACGGCGCCCAGCCGGCGACACCCATGGCGCGCAGCAGATAGGCGTCGAGCACCAGCTCGCGTGGGCGGGTGGCGTCGGCAACGGCCCGCAGCGCCCCGACCGTGAGCCGGTGCAACGCAGGGACCGGCGCCCCTTCCTCCCCGGCGAGCCGCTCGGCGGTCTCCAACATCGCGCAGGCACAGGTGTAGCGGCCATAGTCGCTGACGATGTCGGTGGCGAAGGCGTCCAGCGACACCACCTGGGTGACGATGTCGAGGTTGCGCCCCGGGTGCAGTTGGACGTCGATGTGGGCGAACGGCTCCAGCCGGGAGCCGAACTTGCTGCGCGTACGGCGCACTCCCTTGGCGACCGCGCGAACCAGACCGTGGTCGCGGGTCAGCAGGGTGACGATGCGGTCGGCCTCGCCGAGCTTGTGCTGGCGCAGCACGACTGCTCGATCCCGGTACAGCCGCATTCGACCAGTCTGTCACCGAGGTGGGACATATGCGCGGACGCGCGCCCTAGCCGGTCACGTAGCGCAATCCGGCAGCGGGTCCGGTACCAACGCAAGCTGATACCGGACCCGCGGGTCGGCGCTCAGAAGGTCTCGGGTTCGAATCCGGCGGTGCCCGTGCGGTTCTTCGGCATGCGCGTAGCGGCCGGCGCGGTACGGGGTGATCCGGGCCGCGCCGCCGGAGCAATCGGGTGCCAATCGAAGTCGGGGTGTGACACCGAGGGGACCGATCCGACGGTCGATGAGATCCGCGAGCAGTTCTGGCACACCGGGGCTTCCTGAGCCGTGGCGCTTCCCGCACCGAGGAACAGCATCGCCGGCGCCGACACAGCAGCGGTCAGGGCAGCGAGCTTGGCGAGGGTCGTGGTGGTGTTCATGGCTTTGTCCTAACTGGTGTTCGCGGCCCCGGGTGGGCCGCTCTCACAGGTAGGTGCATCCACCGGGCACTGGAAGCACACTTTTCCGGGCACGTTCTTCTTGCTCAATGGCCGCCAACGACCCCGACCGGCACCGATCAAACGAAAGCCGCCCCGGCTACCAACCGGGGCGGCTTTACACCTGCCTTTTGACACACCGTGCCTACATATCAATTGACCGGGCCTAGTTGACCTTCGGCGGCACCGGTGGGTACCTCCCGCAGTCCGGGCAGACCGGAATGGGCCCACGCGGGCTGGCCTTGGGCGCCGGCGCGGTTTTCGTCTTCGGCGCCGGTTTCGACGGCTCAGGCTCGGGCCAGGGTTCGGGACCGGGCTCAGCCATCGACCCGGCCCTGGGAGCGGTTCCGGCGCTCACCGATGCTGCGAGATTGACGTCGGAGTGAACTACTCGCACGCCGACTCCGCCCGGTGCGGAGTTGGCCCACGCGGCGACGCCGGGCGCGGCATGGTCAATTCCCGCGCCGAAGAACAACATCGCCGGTGCCGCGAGAACGGCGGCGGCCGCGCTGATGATGGCTTTGGTGATCATGAGCCTCTCCCTATACGTGGTAGCCGCCCCCATTGGGCTGCTCTCACACGTAGGTGCCACCAACGGGTCCCGGTCGCACACTTTTTGACAAGAGTCTCGCGTCAGGAACGTGAAGCCTAAAACCCCAGCCGGCCGAGTTGCTTGGGGTCCTGCTGCCAGTTCTTGGCCACTTTGACCCGCAGGGTGAGATAGACCTTGGTGCCCAGCAGTCGCTCGATCTGGCGCCGCGCGTTGCTGCCGACCTCCTTGAGCCGGGCACCGCCCTTGCCGATGACGATGCCCTTCTGGCTGTCGCGCTCGACGTAGAGGATCGCGTGAACGTCGATCAACTCGCCCTGTTCCTCGGAGCGGCCCTCGCGCGGAGTGATCTCGTCGATCACCACCGCCAGCGAGTGCGGCAGCTCGTCGCGCACTCCCTCCAGGGCGGCCTCACGGATGAGTTCGGCCATCAGGACCTCTTCGGGTTCGTCGGTCAGCTCGCCGTCGGGGTAGTACGCGGGCCCCTGCGGCAGGTGGTCGACCAGCGCCCCGATCAGCACGTCGACCTGCTCCCCGGTAGTGGCCGACACCGGAATGATCGCGGCGGCGTGCTCACCGGCCAGGTCGTCGCACGCGACCAGTTGGGCGGCGACCCGCTCCTTGGGCACCTTGTCGATCTTGGTGACGATCACCATCAGCGTGGTCCTCGGGGCGACGGTGCGGATCTGCTCGAAGATCCAGCGGTCGCCGGGCCCGATCGGCTCGTCGGCGGGGATGCACAGGCCGATGACGTCGACGTCGGAGTAGGTGTCGCGGACCAGGTCGTTGAGCCGCTTGCCCAGCAGCGTCCGCGGTCGGTGCAGCCCGGGGGTGTCGACCAGGACGATCTGGAAATCCTCGCGGTGCACGATGCCGCGAATCGTGTGGCGGGTGGTCTGCGGCCGGTTGGAGGTGATCGCCACCTTCTCACCGACCAGGGCGTTGGTCAGCGTCGACTTGCCCGTATTGGGGCGGCCGACGAAACACACGAAGCCGGACTTGAACTCGGTCATGAACGCGATCCCTCACCGGGGGTTGACGTGCGGCGGAATATCGGGCCCTCGTTGTTGGGGCGGGTCACGTTCGGTCGCCGGCGTCATCGGGGCCGGCGGGCTTCACGAGCACGGTGGTGATGCGACGCCGGCCGCGCTGGTCGGTGTCGGCCTCGGCGCGCAACCGCAGCCCGTGGTAGGTCACCTCGGCGCCGGGCAACGGAACCCGGCCCAACTCCAACGCCACCAACCCGCCCACGGTGTCGACGTCGAGGTCCTCGTCGAACTCGATGTCGTAAAGCTCGACGAGATCCTCGATGGGCAGCCGGGCCGATACCCGGAACCTGTTGTCGCCCAGGTCTTCCACCGGAGCAACCTCGTGGGTGTCGTACTCGTCGGCGATCTCCCCGACGATCTCCTCCAGTACGTCCTCGATGGTGACCAACCCCGCGATCGCGCCGTACTCGTCGACCAGAAGCGCCATGTGGACGCGGTCGCGCTGCATCTCCTTGAGAAGGTCGTCGAGGGGTTTGGTATCGGGGATGAAGACAGCGGGCCGCATCACCTCGGCCACCGTGATGTCCCGCGCGGCACTGGTGGAGTAATAGGTTCTGCGCACAAGGTCTTTGAGGTAGACGACCCCCAGGATGTCGTCGACGTTGTCGCCGACGACCGGGATGCGGGAATGCCCGCTGCGCACCGCGAGCGAGGTGGCCTGCGCGGCGGACTTGTCACTCTCGATCCAGACCATCTCGGTGCGCGGAACCATGACCTCACGGGCCGGGGTGTCGGCGAGGTCGAACACCGACTGGATCATCTTGCGCTCGTCGTCGGCCACCACGCCGCTCTGCTGGGCCATATCGACCACCTCGCGCAGTTCGATCTCGGATGCGAACGGGCCATGGCGGAATCCCCGCCCCGGCGTCAGCGCGTTGCCCACCAGGACCAGCAGGCGACTGAGCGGGGTGAGCAACACCGAAATGCCTTGCAGCGGAGCGGCGGACGCCAAGGCGATCGGGTAGGCCTTCTGCCGGCCGAGGGTCCGCGGTCCGACCCCGACGGCGACGAAGCTGACAACGGTCATGATCGCCGCCGCCACCGGCAGGGCCCACTTCAACGGCATCCGGTCGTAAAGGTAGGCCACCATCACCACCGTCGCGGCCGCTTCGCACGCGATACGCAGGAGCACAACGAGATTGATGTAACGCGGCCGGTCGGCGACCACCTGGGCCAGCCGCCGCGCTCCGGGGCGCCCCTCGCGAACCAACTCCGCGACCCGCGCCTTCGAAATGGTGCCGATGGCGGCGTCGATGGCCGAGAACGCTCCGCCGAGCAGGATCAGTGCGATGGCGCCGGCCAGCGGCCTCAATCCGGTCATGGCTGGTCGAAATGCTTCGTCTTGTCCAGCAGGCGCCGATCCTTCTCGGCCTGCACGTCCCGGTGATAGGACTCGACCTGGTCAGCAACCCACTCCTCGAGGAGCTGTCGCTGCAACGCGAACATCTCCTTCTCCTCGTCGGGTTCGGCGTGGTCGTAGCCCAGCAGGTGCAGCACCCCGTGCACGGTCAGCAGCGCCAGTTCCTGCCCCAGGCTGTGACCCGCGGCCACGGCCTGCTCGGCGGCGAACTCCGGGCACAGCACGATGTCGCCGAGCATCGACGGGCCCGGCTCCAGCGCATCGGGCCGTCCGCCGGGTTCGAGCTCGTCCATCGGGAAGCTCATCACATCGGTGGGGCCGGGCAGGTCCATCCAGCGCATGTGCAGATCGGCCATGGCACCCAAGTCGAGCAGGACCATCGACAGCTCGGCGGCGGGGTTGACGTTCATCCGCCGGATGACGAAGCGGGCGACGCTGATCAGTTCCTCTTCGGAGACGTCGATACCGGATTCGTTGGAGACTTCGATACTCATGGCAGCCGCCTCCGCTTAGTTCTTCACCGAACGGCGCTTCGTCCGGTTCCCCGGTTGCTCAGCGGCTCTGGCGTAGGCGTCGACGATGTCGGACACCAAGCGGTGGCGCACGACGTCGGCACTGGTGAGTTGGGAGAAGTGGATGTCGTCGATTCCGTCGAGAATGTTCATCGCCGCCCGAAGACCGGAGGTGGCACCGCCGGGCAGGTCCACCTGTGTGATGTCGCCGGTGACAACGATTTTCGACCCGAAGCCCAGGCGGGTCAGAAACATCTTCATCTGCTCGGCGGTGGTGTTCTGAGCCTCGTCGAGGATGATGAAGGAGTCATTGAGGGTCCTGCCCCGCATGTATGCCAGCGGGGCGACCTCGATGACCCCGGCGCTCATCAGCTTCGGAATCGCCTCGGGATCCATCATGTCGTGCAGGGCGTCGTAGAGCGGCCGCAGGTAGGGGTCGATCTTCTCGCTCAGCGTGCCGGGCAGAAAGCCCAGGCGCTCACCGGCTTCCACCGCGGGACGGGTGAGGATTATGCGGTTGACCTTCTTGGTCTGCAGCGCGCTGACGGCCTTGGCCATAGCCAGGTAGGTCTTTCCGGTGCCGGCCGGGCCGATGCCGAAAACGATGGTGTTGGTGTCGATGGCGTCGACGTAGTGCTTCTGGTTGAGAGTCTTGGGGCGGATGGTCTTCCCGCGCCGGGACAGGATGTCCAGGGTCAGCACCTCGGCCGGCGAGACACCTCCGTCGCCGGAGACCATGGCGATGCTTCGCCGCACCGAATCCGGACTCAGCGACTGTCCACCGGCCACGATCGCGACAAGTTGGGAGATCACCTGCTCGGCTAGCGCGACCTCGGCGGCGTCACCAGAGAGGTTCACGGTGTTGCCCCGGACGTGGATCTCAGCGCCCAAGCCGGATTCGAGTGCGCGAAGGTTCTGATCGGCCGAGCCGAGCAGACCCACGACGAGGTCGGGGGGAATCGTCAAGGTGCCGCGAACCGGCACAGCTGCACTCGTCTGGCGGGGGGTCAGGTGATTTCCGATGCCGCGATCCTACCGATCGAGTAACTGGTTGGCGGGCAGGTCCTTGTCGAGGACCTTCTCGGCCTGGATCGCCCCGGTGATCGGCAGCGCGGCCTCGTCCAGCAGTCCGACCTGCGCCAGCAGGCTGGCCTGATCCCAGTAGATCCGTTCGAACGCCACCTTGTCGCCCTGGAATCCCATCACCACGACCACCGTGAGCTTCACCGGCCGCCCGGTCGGAGCGACGCCGGGGAGGAAGGTGGGCATCGGGATGTCGTGGGTGAACGTGATCACCATCTCGTCGACGACGCGGTCTGATCCGACGGTGCGGCACACCGGGATGATCGCGGTGTCATCGGGCCAGTGGCCCACGAAGTGGCTGCCGTAGAAGGACCGGACGCCGTCGCGGCCGACGCCGCCCATCATGGTGGGGACGTGGTTGACGAACGGGTCGTCGGTCATGGTGGACATGGTGGCGTCGACGTCCTTGGCGACGAACTCGTGGGCCACGTGCTCTTCGAAGAGCGCCCCGAGGTCGGGTGGACCGGTCTGCGTCACGCCCCCATTGTGGTCCGGCGAATTCTTCATCACTCGAACGACCACCGCGGCGTGAGAACACCCAGCGCCCCCAGCGCAACCGCGGCGGCGGTCGAGGTGCGCAGCACCGTCGGACCCAGTCGCACCGACATCGCCCCCGCCGCGGTCAGAACCTCGAGTTCCTCATCAGCGATCCCGCCCTCCGGCCCGACCACAAGAAGGATCGACTCCGCCTGCGCCACAGCGATTTCCGAGAGCGGTACAGTGGCCGACTCGTGGAGCACCAGGGCGGTGTCGCCCCGCCCGGAGACGAGGTCCGCCAGCGCACGGGTCGACACCGGCCCGATCACCCCGGGGACGTAGGGCCGGCGGGACTGACGGGCCGCCGCGCGAGCGACGGCACGCCAACGACGAAGCCCCTTGTCGGCGCGGTCACCGTCCCACCGGGCGACGCAACGCGCGGCCTGCCAGGCGATGAACTCATCGGCCCCGGCCTCGGTGGCCAGTTCCACGGCCAACTCGGACCGCTCCGACTTCGGGATGGCCTGCACCACCGTCACCGTCGGACTCGGGCGGGGCACGGTTCGGCGGGCCGTCACCCGCGCGGTCAGGCTGCGCTTATCGGCGGCCTCCACCACGCAGTCGGCGACCACACCGGCACCGTCGGAGAGGACGAGGTGCTCACCGGGCCGGATGCGGCGCACGGTGGCGGCGTGGAACCCTTCCTCGCCGTCGACCACGGCAACCCCACCGGCCTCGGGAATGACCTCACAGTAGAACAGGGTTGCAGCCACGGCCCAGTGTAAAATTTCTATCGAAAGATCAACGGCCGGTAAAGGTTTCGCGCAACCGGCTGAACAGCCCGCCACCGGCGGACTGGTTGGTTCCCGCGCGGGTCGGCTTGATGTCGGGCTGCTCGGAAATGCGGGTCTTGGCCTCGGCGAACAGTTCACGGGTGCGGCCGTCGAGTTTGGTGGGAACGGTGACCTCGATGTGGGCATGCAGATCACCGCGGACCCCGGACCGCAGGTGCGGCATACCGTGGCCCCGCAGGACGGTCACCGCACCGGGCTGGGTGCCCGGAGCGATGGTGACCTCGGTGGCGTCGTCGAGAATTCCCTTCACGGTCACCGTGGCGCCCAGCGCGGCGTCGACCATCGGGACAGTGATGGTGCAGTGCAGGGTGTCACCGTCGCGCAGGAAGAAGTCGTGCGGCTTCTCGTGCACCTCGACGTACAGGTCGCCCGCAGCGCCACCGCCGGGGCCGACCTCGCCCTGCGCGGCCAACCGGACCCGCATGCCGTCGGCGACCCCGACCGGGATCTTCACGCTGATCTCGCGGCGGGCACGCACCCGTCCGTCACCCCCGCAGCGATGACACGGGTCGGGAATGACCTCGCCGACCCCTGCGCAGGTGGGGCACGGCCGGGCGGTCATGATCTGGCCCAGCAGGGAACGCTGGACGCTTTGGACCTCGCCGCGACCGCCGCAGGTGTCGCAGGTGACCGGCTTCGAGTTGCCGTGCGTGCCCTTGCCCTGGCACAGGTCGCACAGCACCGCGGTGTCGACGGTGACCTGCTTGGTCACCCCGGTGGCGCATTCGTTGAGGGTCAACCGCATGCGCAGCAGCGAGTCCGACCCCGGGCGCACCCGGCCGATCGGTCCGCGGGACCCGCCGGTACCGCCGAAGAAGGCTTCGAACACGTCACCCAGCCCGCCGAAGCCGGTGGTGAAGCCACCGCCGGCGCCTGCGCTGGCCAGCGGATCGCCGCCGAGATCGACGATGCGCCGTTTCTGCGGGTCGGAGAGCACCTCGTAGGCGGTGCTGATCTCCTTGAAACGCTCGCCTTCGTCGGGGTTGACGTCGGGGTGCAGTTCGCGGGCCAGGCGCCGATAGGCGCGCTTGATTTCCGCATCGCTGGCGCCCTTGCTCACTCCGAGCAAGCCGTAGTAGTCGCGTGCCACGATTGACCTTTCGACTGAACCTTCTGAGAGCGCCGGCGCTCAGCCGGAGCGGTTGCCGAGAACTTCGCCGATGTACATCGCCACCGCGGCGACATTGGCCATGGTTCCGGGATAGTCCATCCGGGTCGGGCCTACCACGCCCATCCCACCGAAGACCGTTCCGGAACTGCCGTAAGTGGTGGTCACCAACGACGTCCCGGCCATCTGCTCAGCCTCGGTCTCGTGACCGATGCGCACCGTCACCTTACCGGCCTCCTGCTGGGCGGCCAGCAGCCGAAGAACGACCACCTGCTCCTCGAGCGCCTCGAGCACCGGTCGCAGCGATCCGCCGAAATCGGCGGTGTTGCGGGTCAGGTTGGCGGTGCCCCCCATCAGCAGCCGCTCCTCGGGATGTTCGACCAGTGACTCCAACAGCACCGTGGCCGAACGCCCGACCGCATTGGCCAGCTTCCCACCCGGCCCAGACGGGGTGTTCAGCTTGCTGGCCAGGTCGGCCACCGCCACCGAGGCCGCTGAGAGTTTCTTGCCCTCCAGGGCCTGGGCGAGCAGATCCCGCAGTTGGGCGAGTTGGTGCTCGTCGATGGTGTCGCCGAGTTCGACGATGCGCTGATCGACCCGGCCGGAGTCGGTGATGACGACCATCAGCAGCCGGGCCGGGGTCAGCGCGACGACCTCGAGGTGGCGCACGGTGGACGCCGACAGAGTCGGGTACTGCACAACCGCCACCTGCCGGGTGAGCTGGGAGAGCAGGCGCACCGAGCGGCGCAACACGTCATCGAGATCGACGCCGGACTCCAGGAACGACAGCATGGCCCGGCGCTCGGGGCTGGAGAGGGGTTTGACGTCGTGGATCCGGTTGACGAACTCGCGGTAGCCCTTCTCGGTGGGCACCCGCCCGGAACTGGTGTGCGGCTGGGCGATGTACCCCTCGGCCTCCAGAACCGCCATGTCGTTGCGGACCGTCGCGCTGGAGACGCCGAGGTTGTGGCGCTCTACCAGGGCTTTCGAGCCGATGGGCTCTTTGGTCTCGACGAAGTCGGCAACGATCGCGCGCAGAACCTCGAAGCGACGGTCGTCGGCATTGCGCATCTGACTCACCTCCCGCCCGAAGTACTCGCGTGGTCCCAGTTTACGGGGCGATAGCCAGCAGGTTTAGCAGACAAACCGATCGAGTGCCACTGCGGCGGGTGAACCGGCCGATGGACGAGTGCGGGGCCCCGGTTTCCCGGGGCCCCGCTGTCGCCGTGTGTCAGTCCAGGTGTCAGTCCATGGCAATCATCGGCGGAAGGTGACCCCGGCCATACCCGGGCAGCCACGCCGAACCGAGCAGCCCCCCCGCCGGTTCGCGGACGGTCGGGCTTGTGTGCAACGAGGCGTGGCCCGATTTCTGGCAGACCCTGGCTGCACCGCCCTCCCGGCAGGTGATCCCGTTGGAGGTCGCGCTGGCCGACGGCGCCAGCATCACGGCGGCGGCGGCCGCGGCGATCACCGGGGCCATCATCCGCGCCATGGCTGTCTTCTTGTCCCTCATGTCAGCTCCTTCTTCTGTCCGGGCGCCGGATCCGAATGCCGGCGCCCCGGTACCTCTGACACTAGAGACTGACGATAAACAAATCACGACTTTCATATCGTATGAATAGAAACGGCCGCTCCCCCCGGGCGGGAGACCGGGTCCCTCGCTGGGCTCAATCGCCCGGTGCCGCGATGGGCTTAATCGCCCGGTAAGTGCACCGTGAACGCGGTCCGCCCGGGCCTCGAATCGGCAGTCACCGTTCCCCGGTGCGCGTCGACGATGGACGCGACGATCGCCAGACCGAGCCCGGTGGAACCCAGCTCGCGTGATCGCGCCTTGTCCGCCCGGACGAACCGATCGAAGAGATTGGGCATGATCGCCTCGGGTATCCCGGGACCGTCATCGGTGACCACCAATTCGATGCCCCCAGCCGGGTGTTCCGAGAGCGCCGTGGTGACGGTGGACCCCTCGGGGGTGTGGATTCGGGCGTTGGACAACAGATTCGCGATGACTTGTTGCAGTCGGGCGCGATCGCCCCGCGTCCAGACCGCCCGTTGCGGCAGATTCGCGACGAAACGGTGCCCGGGCGCCGTCACCGCGGCGTCGTTAACCGCGTGAGCCACCAGATCGCACAGGTCGATTTCCTCGAGCTGAAGGTCCTGCCCTTCGCCGAGACGGGACAGCAGCAGCAGGTCCGACACCAGTGTCGACATGCGCTGGGCCTCCGACTCGATGCGAGCGAGGGCGTATTCGGTCATCGGCGGCAACACCTCGCTCTCCTGCCGGGTCAGCTCGGCGTAGCCCAGAATCGCCGACAGCGGCGTCCTCAACTCATGGCTCGCGTCACTGAGGAACTGCCGCATCCGTCGATCCGACTCGGCCATCTTCGTCAGCGCACCGTCGACGTTGACGAGCAGTCGATTGAGGGTCAGGCCGACGACACCGACTTCGCTCCGCGGGTCGGTGTCGGCGTCACCCACGCGTGCGGTGATGCGGTGATCGGCGTCGTCCAGTGGCATCGTGGCGACCCGCGCGGCAACGGCCGCAACCCGCCCCAGTGGACGCAGTGCCCGGCGCAGAACGAGAACCGTCGCGACGGCGGTCGCCAGCAGCGCGAGAACCACGAGTCCGGTCACGATCAGCGAACTGCGCGCCACCGTCTTGTTCTCCGCCACCAGGGACACCGCCGACACCAGGCGGTCGGCCGCCGGGCCGCTGCTACCCACCCGATGCTGACCGAGACCGCCGAGGGTGACCGTCTGCCGATCGCCGGCGCGCCAGTCGATCGACGTCAGGTCCTCGATGACATCGGTCGGCGCGGGCACGAGTTCACCGTCGGTGGACACCAGGGCGAACACCGCTGCCCCGTTGCGCAGCAGGGCGATCACCGTACCGGGAGCCTGGCCGGGGAAAATTGCCGTCATTCCGTCGGCCGAAAGTTCATCGCGGCCGGCGTGGGACCTCACATATGACTTCGAATACGAATAGTCCAAGGCGGCAAGCGAATCGGACACCTGGCCGTCGGCAAGACTGACCATCTCGTTGCGCAGGCTCAACACCGCGACCGTCCCGACACCGATCATCGCCAGACTGACGATTGTCGAGACCCAGAGAACCAATTGCCGCTGCAGGGACCGCGGCTTCCACCACCGGTCTGCGCCTGTCATTGCGGCGGACGGAGCATGTAGCCCACCCCGCGCACGGTGTGGATCATCGGCTCCCGGCCCGAGTCGATCTTGCGGCGCAGGTAGGAGATGTAGAGATCCACGACGCTGGTCTTGCCGGCGAAGTCGTAGTTCCAGACGCGGTCCAGGATCTCGCTGCGCGCGATCGCCCGCTTGGAGTTGCGCATCAGAAACCGCAGCAACTCGAATTCTGTCGTGGTGAGGGCGATCTGTTCACCATCGCGGGTGACTTCGTGAGTCGCTCCGTCGAGAACCAGGTCACCGACACTGAGTACTTCGTCTGCCGGGGCGGCCATGACACCGGAGAACCGGAGCAGTCCCCGCAGTCGCGCGACGAGTTCCTCGAGGTTGAATGGTTTGGTCAGATAGTCGTCGGCACCGGCCGTGAGCCCGGTGACACGGTCGGTCACCGAGTCCCGGGCGGTGAGGAAAAGGGTGGGGGTGTACCCACCTGATTCCCGGATCGACTTCAGGATCTGCAGTCCGTCGATATCCGGCAGCATGATGTCCAGCACCAACAGGTCGGGTCCGAACTCGGCGAATTTCGCGATCGCCTCCCGGCCGTCGCGAGCAACCTCGACCTGCCAACCCTCATACGGCAGCGCCATTTTCAACAGGTTGGTGAGTGCCGGCTCGTCGTCGACGACGAGCACCCGCATGGGCGATCCGTCGGCGCGGGTGATCCGTGGCAGCTTGCCGAGAATCGCCTGACGCTGAGAACTAGGTCCAACCGGCTCAGGCATAAGCCAATTGTCCAGAAAGCGACTCCGCGTGTCATGTGCGCCATGCCCTGACCGGATGTGGGTTTCCTATGTACAGATATGGGTTTCCTAATTACGGATATGGGTTTCCTATGTATAGGCCTTCTCGGGTTGGCAGTCCGCCGCAACCCTCCCTACCGTCGAATACGTAGCGCAACGTCGATGGGCGGTGCGGGCCCCATCGGCCAGTCCGAAATACGGGCTCTCCCCGCTGCATCTCGAATACGACAGGAGTCCTGCCTTGCGACACATCGCTGAACGGCCCGCCGACCCCGGTGTCCCGGAAAAGCGCGCCGAGCGCTCAGACATCCGGGCCACGATCCTGCGGTACGACCTACCCGCCTCCCTGGTGGTGTTTCTGGTCGCGCTACCCCTGTCGTTGGGGATCGCCGTCGCCTCGGACGCCCCGCCACTGGCCGGTCTCATCGCCGCCATCATCGGCGGCATCGTCGCCGGCGCCGTCGGCGGCTCACCGCTGCAGGTCAGCGGACCGGCTGCCGGGTTGACGGTGATCGTGGCCACCCTCGTCGAACAGTTCGGCTGGGCGGTGACGTGTGCGATCACCGTCTGCGCCGGGGTGCTGCAGATCCTGTTCGGCCTCAGCAGGATTGCGCGCGCTGCGCTGGCGATCTCGCCGATGGTCGTCCACGCGATGCTGGCGGGGATCGGCATCACCATTGCGCTGCAACAGGTCCGTGTCCTGTTCGGCGGGGAGTCCCACAGCTCAGCCTGGCACAACCTGATCACGCTTCCCGTCCACCTGGCCGGTTTCAACGGCGCAGGTCTGGCGATCGGGCTGCTGACGATCGCGCTGCTGCTCGTCTGGCGCAGGGTCCCGCTGCAGCTTCGCAAAATCCCCGGTGCCCTGGTCGCGATCACCGCCGCAGCGCTGGTGTCACTCGTCCTCGCCCTGGATGTTCCGCGTATCCGGCTGGACGGCACTCTGGTGGACGCCCTGCAGCTACCCGAGTTGCCGCAGGGGAACTGGGGCGGATTCCTCGCGGGCGTGCTGACCGTCGGACTGATCGCCAGTGTGGAGAGCCTGCTGACCGCGGTGGCGGTGGACCGGATGCACAACGGGCCGCGCAGCAATCTCGACCGCGAACTCGTCGGCCAGGGCATGGCCAACGTGGTGTCCGGAGCCGTCGGCGGCTTGCCGATCACAGGCGTCATCGTGCGCAGTTCGGCGAACGTCGCCGCGGGAGCCCGGACCCGCGCCTCAGCGATGTTGCACGGGCTCTGGGTGCTGGCATTCGCGGTGCCCTTCGTCGGGTTGGTCGAGCAGATTCCGACCGCCGCGCTGGCCGGCCTGCTGATCGTGATCGGAATTCAGCTGGTCAAGATCACCCACATCCGCACGGCCCACCGCACCGGTGACACGGCCGTCTACCTGGTGACCATCCTAGGCGTGGTGTTCATGAACCTGCTGCATGGCGTCCTGCTCGGCCTTGCCGTCGCAATCCTGCTGACCGCCTGGCGGGTGGTGCGCGCGCACATCACCACCGAACAGAGCGGCGACGACGCATGGCGGGTGACCATCGAGGGCCACTGCACCTTCCTGTCGCTGCCGCGACTGCACGCCGCCATGGAGGCCATTCCGGCCGGGGCACAGGTGACCCTGGTGATGGCCACGGAGCACCTCGACCACGCTTTCCAGGAGCACATCGAGGACTGGCGGCGGCAGTACGAATCCGTGGGCGGGGTCGTGACGATCGAGCACGCGCCGCGGCCGAAGCCCACGGTGCCCACGGTGCCCGCGGCCGTCTAATCGTCGAGCAGTCCGCGCACCACCGCGTCGGCCAGCAGCCGTCCGCGGTCGGTCAGGACCACGCGGTCACCGCGGGACGTCAGCAGACCGTCCTCGACCGCCTGCTGCGCGCGCCGGCGCTCGGACTCGGTCAACACGCCGAGTCCGAGCCCCGGCCGCAGGCGGATGCCGAGCATCACCGCCTCGATGTGACGGTCGTTGCGGCCGAGGCGTTCGGACCCCGCGACGGGGAGGCGGCCCTCCCCCAACGCTTCGGCGTAACCGTTCGGGTGCTTGACATTCCACCAGCGCACATCGCCGACGAAACCGTGGGCACCCGGGCCGGCACCCCACCACTGCCCGCCGTTCCAGTAGCCCAGGTTGTGCCGGCACGCTCCGCCCGGCCGACTCCAGTTCGACACCTCGTACCAGTCCAGCCCGGCTGCTGACAGGCGGCGGTCCAGTAATCGGTACCGACGGGCGAGCACGTCGTCGTCGGGTGCGTCGATCTCACCGCGGCGAACCCGGCGGTTCAGGGCGGTGCCGGCCTCGACCACCAGGGCGTAGGCAGACACATGGTCCACACCGGTGGCCAGGGCCGCGTCCACCGATGCCAGCAGATCGTCGTCGGACTCCCCAGGCGTGCCGTAAATCAGATCGAGGTTGACATGGTCGAAGCCGGCCGCGAGGGCTTCGCGGGCGGCCTCGAGTGCGCGCCCGGGGGTGTGGGTGCGGTCCAGCACCGCCAGCACGCGCGGCGAGGCCGACTGCATACCCAACGAGATCCGCGTGTAACCCGCGGTGCGCACGGTCTCGAAGAACTCCGGAGAGGTGGACTCCGGGTTGGCTTCGGTGGTGACCTCGGCATCCGCGGCCATCGGGAAGTGGTCGCCGACAGCGGCGATGACGTCGGCCAAACGCTGCCCGCCGAGCAGTGACGGCGTGCCTCCTCCGACGAACACCGTGTCGACCGCGGGGGCGCCAAGACGTTCGGCCGCCAGAGCCAGCTCGACCCGCAACGCCGCCAACCATCCGTCGGCGGAACCGGAGCCGCCGAGTTCTCCGGCGGTATAGGTGTTGAAGTCGCAGTATCCACACCGGGTGGCACAGAACGGCACATGCACGTACACCCCGAAAGCGGTGCCCGGCGTCAGGGTGAACTCGGGCAGCATGGGCCCAGTCTGCCCGGTTAGGCGCACGCGGGCCGTCGTGGCAGAATTACTACCGTGTCCGCCGGCCCGTCTCTGCAGCGCAGCGTTGCGCTGGTGGCGCGGCGGCATGTCGATCTCAAGCGCGTCTGCACCTGCTGTTGTTGTCCGGCCTGACGCCGTAGTCCGCCCACCCTGTTCTCAGCTGGCTGCCGGATCTGCGTCGCCGGTGACCCCCTGACCGGTGAATCGCGCAGTCACACGCCACCTCCGCAACCCCAGGAGCACCCGTGACCAGACCGACCAAGACCCGCGACGACGGCCAGTGGGCACTGGGCAGCACCGAGCCGCTCAACCCCAACGAGGTCTTCAAGAAGGAAGACCCGGCACTGAACGTGCGGGCCCGCATCGAAGAGGTCTACTCCAAGCAGGGCTTCGACAGCATCGACAAGATCGACCTGCGGGGCCGCATGCGGTGGTGGGGCCTTTACACCCAGCGCAAGGAGGGGTACGACGGCACCTTCACCGGCGAGGAGAACGTCGACCTGATCGAGGCGCCGTATTTCATGCTGCGGGTGCGCAGCGACGGCGGTGTGCTGACCGCGGCGTCGCTGCGGACCCTCGGCGAGATCTCCACTGAGTTCGCACGCGACACCGCCGATATCTCCGACCGGCAGAACATTCAGTACCACTGGATCCGGATCGAGGACATGCCGGAGATCTGGCGGCGACTCGACAGCGTCGGCCTGCAGACCACCGAGGCGTGCGGGGACTGCCCGCGCGTGGTGCTCGGGTCGCCGCTGGCCGGTGAATCCCTCGACGAGGTTCTCGACGCCACCCCGGCGGTCGAGGAGATCGTCCGCCGTTACGTCGGCAAGCCGGA
>CAIOYU010000066.1 GCA_903862565.1 uncultured Actinomycetes bacterium
GACCGCCGGGTCGGACTACACCGCGGCCTCGGGCACGCTGACCTTCGCCCCCGGGGTGACCTCCCAGAAGGTCAACGTCGCCGTCGCCGGCGACACCGTCGTCGAATCCGACGAGACCCTGAATCTCACCCTGTCCGCCCCCACCGGGGCGACAGTGGGCTCCGCCAGTGCGACCGGCACCATCGGCAACGATGACGTGGCCCCCACTCTGCCGACGGTGTCGGTGGCCGGTGCGACGGTGGCCGAGGGCAATTCGGGCACGTCGACGCTGGGGTTCACGGTGTCGCTGTCCAAGGCCGCCACGAGCACCGTGACGGTCGGTTACGCGACCGCCAACGGCACCGCGACCGCCGGGACGGACTACACCGCCACCTCGGGCACGCTGACCTTCGCCCCCGGGGTGACCTCCCAGAAGGTCAACGTCGCCGTCGCCGGCGACACCGTCGCCGAACCGGGCGAGACGCTGACCGTGGCCCTGAGTAACGCCTCCGGCGCAACGCTGGGTGCGGCCACGGCGACGGGAACGATCACCAACGACGATGCCGCCCAACCCGGGACGGCGCAGTGGGGTAACGCTTTCTATGCCCCGTATGTCGACATGGGTGGCTGGCCGGTGCCGGACCTGCTGAAGATCAGCCAGACCAACGGCGGCGGATCGCTGTTCACCGCGGCGTTCATGCAGGCCGACCCGAACGGCAAGCTCGCCTGGGCGGGCCTGGCGGTGCTGGAACCGGGGGCGGCCAACGACCAGGCGCGGGCGATCGACGCCTCGATCAAGGCGCTCAAGGCTGCCGGCGGCGACGTGATGATCTCCCTGGGCGGCCAGGCCGGAACCTCCCTGGCGCAATGGGGTTCGACCCATGGGATGACCGCGGCGCAGTTGGCCGAGGCCTACGCGGGGGTGGTGGACACCTACGGCGTCACCCATCTGGACTTCGACATCGAGGGAGCCGCGGTGGCCGACCCCGCCTCGATCGCGCTCAACAGCCAGGCACTGAAACTGCTGCAGCAGTCCAAGCCTGACGTTCAGGTCTGGTACACCCTGCCCGTGCTGCCCACCGGGCTGACCGCCGACGGCATCAAGGTGGTGGACTCCGCACTGAAGGCCGGGGTCACACTCGCCGGTGTCAACGTGATGGCCATGGACTACGGCGAGTCCGCCGCACCGACGTCGGGGGCGTCGGCAAAGACGATGGGCGCCTATGCGATCGACTCCGCGGAATCCACCTACGCGCAGTTGAGCAAGCTCTACAGCGGATACGGCCAGAGCTTCGGTTACAACCAACTCGGCGTCACCCCGATGCTCGGCGTCAACGACGTCACCAGCGAGGTGTTCACCCTCGCTGATGCCCAGGCGGTGGAGGACTACGCCCGGGCCAAGGGGCTGGGCATGCTGGCACTGTGGTCGGTCACCCGCGACACCCCGGGACCCCTGGGCGTCTCGACCTACACCCACTCCGGCCTGAGCGCTCCGGCAGGCAGTTTCGCGACGATCTTCAACGACTACGGCACCGTCAACACCCTCAACTACGGATCCGCAGGCGGCACCGGCGGCGGTGCGGGCACCCCGGTCCAGGGCGGGACGACGACGCCCATCACCTGGTCGTGGGCCACCAACACCGTGCTGAACTTCAACACGGCCACCGACAAACTGGACTTCGGCTGGTTCCAGCCGGCGAACTTCGACGTCGCGGACTCCTCCGGCTCGACCAAGATCACGATCGTCGGCAACAACCAGACCTACACCCTGCAGGGTGTTCCGCTGAGCACGATGAGCATCAACAACATCATCGCGCTGGACTCCACCACGCTGGCCAAGTGGCAGAACGCCATCGCCAACGCCGGGGTCTCCCCGGTGGTTTCGGCACCCACCCTGTCGATCGCCAATGCCACCGCCGCCGAGGGCAATTCGGGTTCGGCCGCGCTACCGTTCACCGTCACGCTCTCGAAGGCGTCCACGGGCACGGTCACCGTCGGGTACGCCACCGCCAACGGCACCGCGACCGCCGGCACCGACTACACCGCCACCACCGGCACCCTGACCTTCGCCCCCGGTACCACCACGCAGAAGGTCAACGTCAACGTCACCGGCGACACCGTCGCGGAGTCCACCGAAACCTTCACCGTGACCCTGACCAACCCGGCGGGGGCCACCCTGGCCACCGCGGCCGCAACCGGCACCATCACCGACGACGACACCCCCGTGGTGGTGACACCGCCGACGGTGTCGGTCGCCAATGCCACGGTGGCCGAGGGTAACTCGGGCACCGCCACACTGGCGTTCACCGTCGCACTGTCCAAGGCCGCCACCGGC
>CAIOYU010000067.1 GCA_903862565.1 uncultured Actinomycetes bacterium
GACGGCGTTGCCGACGAAGGTGGCCAGGGGGGTGTCGCCGAGGAAGCCGGCGACCAGGGTGGAGACGGTGGTGGCGGCGTACTGCTGGATCTCGGCGTTGGTGCCCAGGGTGGTGATCAAACTCGAAATGCCGAACCCCAGCGCAGTCCACACCGGTGCGTCGCCCAGCAATCCCGAAACGGCGTCAGCGGCGAACGCGCCGACCCCGTCCTGAATGGCGGTGCTGGCGCGCAGCGTCGTGATGAGGGTGTCGATGACCGTGGTGGTGTCCTGCCCGGCCACCAACGCCTCCGCCGCCACACCCATCGCGTCCGCGATCGTGGTGACAAAGCCTGGTTGGCCGAATAGATCGGGCAGTAGGCCGCCCGCCCAGGACGCCAGGCCCTCGACTCCGCCGGGGGCGGCAAGGAAATCCGCCACCGCGCCGCCGACAGCATCTCCGACCGTGGTCGCCAACGGATTGCCCGGTAGCAGGTCCGCGACCAGTTTCGAAACGCCTTCTGCCGCAGCCTGTTGCAGAGCCGGGTCGGTACCCAGGTTGCTGATCAGGTCCGTCAGTGCGAGGCCGAGTCCACCCCACAATTGGTTGTTACCCAGCACGGTCAGCACCGTGTTGGTGGCCGTCGTCCGGACGCCCCCCAGGATTGCGGCGTTGCCCTGCAAGGCGAGCAAAGCGACCGCCAGTGCTGAATTGATGTCCTCCCCGCCCGCGACGGACGACGCGAGTTGCCCGGCAGTCGCGGCCAGCGTTGCAACGACACCCGGCTGGTCGAAGAACTCGAACACTGTGGTGACAGCTCCGGTCAGAACGGTGTCCAGCGCCGGAATGGCCATTATCTGGGCCACCGCGTTGCCGACGCCGGCGCCAACCGAAGTGCCCAGTGGGCCGCCGCCCAGAACTGTGGCGACAAAGGCGGCGACCTGCTGGTTCGCGTGCTGCTGGATGGCCGGATCGCTGACGAGGCCGGTGAGGAGTCCGGACAGGGTGAGGCTCAGGCCCTGCAGGACAGTAGGGCTCAGCAGTGAGGTCACGGCATCGGCCACGGTCACGTTGACGGCGTTGAGGATTGACGGATCAGCCTGCAGGGCCGCCAGTACCTGAGGCAGCACAGTGTCCAGGGTGCCGGACACTGCGGCAAGTGCCAATTGGCCTGCAGCATCGGCCAATACGCTGGGAACCCCTGGCTGAGCGAAGAAATCCGGCAGCAGCGAACCCAGCAGCGTGGCCACTCCGTCGGTGAACGCGGAGTTGGCCATCAACCCCGCAACAGCGTCGCCGACTACCGCACCGAGAGTCGTCGCTATGGGGTTTCCGGGCAGCATGTCCGCGACGGTCGTGGCGACGAACGCCGCGGCGTAGGTCTGAGCCGTCCTATCCCCGGCAAGATCGATGACGACCCCGGAAAGCTCGTTACCCAACGCATTCCAGAACCCCGGTGTGCTCAGCAGAGTGCGCACCACGGCGGTGACGTTGCCGTCCAGAGCATTCTGGAAAGCGGGCTCCGCCATCAGTTCCGCCACCGCGGCTTTGATCTGTTCGGGCAGTGGCGTGGGGTTCGGGCCGACCAAGTTGCCCGCAATCGCCCCCGCCGCCGCGGAGATCCCGCCGGCCACAGCGGGATCGCTCATGCCGTCCAGCAGGGATACGAACGCGTGCGTCAAGGCGCCGGTGATGTTCGAATTGCCCATCAATGAGGCGACCGCACTGCCGATCTCGGACCCCACGATCCCAGCGAGGGGGCCGCCCCCCAGCATCGAAGACACCGCGGTCGCGACCGTCTGGCTCGCAGCTGCCTGAACTGTCGGATCGCCGCCGAGATCAGTCGTGAGCTGGGTGACGAAATTCCCCAGCGCGCCGAAAAGTCCTGAGCTGGTCAGGAATGAACTCGCCGCCTGCGTGACGACGGCCTGTACCGGAACCACGATGGAACCGACCGGCAGGACGGGCTCACCCAGAGCGGAGAGCACGACGTTGACGGCGCTTGTGGCCAGGAAGGTGCTGACTCCGGGGTAAAGCATGAACTGTTGGTAGGTCGTCCCGACCAGGGTGCTCAACGGATTGGC
>CAIOYU010000068.1 GCA_903862565.1 uncultured Actinomycetes bacterium
ACGGGATTGCGGTCCGCCGGTGCGATACGTTCGTCGGCATGGATACGGGCCAGGGCTACCTGCGGGCCGCGGTGCGGCCCGACTGGCCGATGCTGGTGACGGCGATCGCCGAGGTCATCCGATGAGCCGCGGCCCAAGGCTGTCGGACGTCATTGCTGTGCTCGATGCCGCCTACCCGCCCGCCCTGGCTCACGACTGGGACTCCGTCGGACTGGTGTGCGGAGATCCCGACGACCCGATCGGTTCGGTGACCATCGCCGTCGACGCCACCGCGGCCGTCGTCGACACCGTCGCGCCCGGGGGACTGCTGCTGGCCCACCATCCACTGCTCCTGCGGGGCGTCGACACCGTCGCCGCCAGCACACCCAAGGGCGCTCTGATTCACCGCCTGATCCGAAGCGGCGCAGCGTTGTTCACGGCGCACACCAACGCCGACGCGGCCAGCCCGGGAGTGTCCGACGCGCTGGCCGAGGTGCTGGGACTCGACGTCGAGGCGGTCCTCGACCCTGCTGCGAGCGGTCCGGCCCTGGACAAGTGGGTGGTGTTCGTTCCTCCGGCGGACGCCGAGTCGCTGCGTGCGGCGTTGTTCGGCGCAGGTGCCGGTGCCATCGGGGACTACTCGCACTGCAGTTGGAGCATCACCGGCGCTGGCCAGTTCCTGCCCCGTGAGGGGGCGTCTCCGGCGGTCGGGGCCGTCGGCGCGGTGGAACACGTGGCCGAGGACCGCGTCGAGGTGATCGCCCCGGCCCGGATCAGAGGCCGACTGCTGGCGGCCCTGCGTGCGGCCCACCCCTACGAGGAACCGGCGTTCGACGTCATCAGTCTGGCCCCGTTGCCGGCCGGGGTGGGCATCGGGCGCATCGGCCGGCTGGCCACTCCACTGCGCTTCGCTGATTTCGTGGCACGGGTGAATTCGTCACTGCCACAGACCAGTTGGGGAGTGCGGGCTGCCGGAGACCCGGATGCGCCGGTGTCGCGGGTGGCGGTTTCCGGCGGCGCGGGGGACTCCCTGCTGGGCGCGGCGGACCGAGCCGGAGTGCAGGCCTACGTTACGTCTGACCTGCGCCACCATCCCGCCGACGAGCACCGCCGCGGCAGCGACCTCGCACTGGTCGATGTGGCCCACTGGGCCAGTGAGTACCCCTGGTGCGGCCAGGCTGCAGAACTTCTGCGGTCTCGGTTCGGCGACGCACTACCCGTCAGTGTGTGTCCGGTGCGCACCGACCCGTGGAACATCGGAACCCGCGAACAAGACCCTGGGAGGGACAATGAAAGCTGATGCATGGCAGCAGCATTCACTGCTGAAATTGGCCGAGCTCGACACCGAGCTGTCGCAGCTCGCGCACCGCGCCGCACACCTGCCCGAACAGCAGCGCCACGACCAGGTGCAGGCCGAGCAGCGGGCGGCCGCCGACCGCCTGGCGGTCATCGGCATGGCTCTGGAGGATGTCGAGGCGAGCATCGCCAAGCTGGAATCCGAGGTGGACGCCGTCCGGCAGCGCGAGGACCGCGATCGCGGGCTGATGAACTCGGGGTCGATCAGCGACTCCAAGCAGCTTTCCGAGCTTCAGCACGAGCTGGGCACGCTGGAACGCCGCCAGTCCAGTCTGGAGGACTCGCTGCTGGAGGTGATGGAGCGCCGCGAGCAACTCGACTCCCAGCGAGCCGGCGAACAGGCGGCCGTCGACGGACTGGATGCCGACCTGGAGACGGCCCGGCAGGTCCGTGACGTCGCTGTGGCCGAGATCGAGCAGAGCCGCGTCGAGCAGGCCGCCCGGCGTGCCGAACTGACCGCGAGCCTGCAGAGCGACCTGCTCGCGCTCTATGAGCGGCAGCGCGCCAGCACCGGGGCGGGTGCCGGACGGTTGCAGGGCCGCCGCTGCGGCGCGTGCCGGATCGAACTGGACCGCGGGGAGATCGCCCGCATCGCCGTGGCGCCGGAGGACGAAGTGGTGCGCTGTTCGGAATGCCAGGCGATCCTGGTGCGGATTCCCGGGGCCTGAGAGCCGACCGGTGAAAGTCATCATCGAGGCCGACGGCGGCTCGCGCGGCAATCCCGGACCCGCGGGCTTCGGGTGCGTGGTGTGGGCAGACGACCACGCCACCGTGCTGGCCGAACACAAGCAGCAGATCGGGACCACCACCAACAACGTCGCCGAATACCGGGGCCTTATCGCCGGGTTGGAGGAGGCGCGTCGGCTGGGCGCCAATGACGTTGTGGTGCGGATGGATTCGAAACTCGTCGTCGAGCAGATGTCCGGGCGTTGGAAGGTCAAGCACCCCGCCATGGCAGAACTGCACCAGCAGGCCCGGGCGTTGGCGTCGACCTTCGACTCGGTCAGTTTCGGCTGGATCCCGCGGGAGAAGAACAAGCACGCCGACCGATTGGCCAACGAGGCCATGGACGGCGCGTCCGATCCGGACTGGGACGTGCAGCCCACCGTCGATCCCCCCGCCGGGGCACTGGCCGTCCCGCCCGCGGTCTGGACGGGCAATCGGGGCGGACCGACCCGCATGCTCCTGCTGCGACACGGCCAGACCGAACTGTCGCGGCACCGCCGCTACTCCGGCCGCGGGAACCCCGAACTCACCGACACCGGCCGTCTGCAGGCCGCTGACGCCGCCCGCTACCTGGCCGGCAAGGGCGGAATCTCCGCGGTGGTGAGTTCGCCGCTGACGCGTGCCTTCGACACCGCGAAGGCCGCGGCCGACGCGCTTGGCCTGCCGGTCCGGGTCGACGACGACCTCATCGAAACCGACTTCGGTGAGTGGGAAGGCCTCACTTTCGCCGAAGCCGCCGAGCGCCACCCCGACCTGCACGGCCGCTGGCTGCGGGACACCAGCCTGCCGCCGCCGGGTGGGGAGAGCTTCGACGATGTCGCACAACGGGTCCAGCGGATCCGCGACCGGATCATCGCCGAGCACGGCGCGGCCACCGTGCTGGTGGTCTCCCACGTCACCCCGATCAAGTCGCTGCTGCGGATCGCGCTCGCGGCCGGGCCATCCATCCTGCACCGCCTGCACCTGGACCTGGCATCCCTGAGCATCGCCGAGTTCTACCCCGACGACGGAGCCGCCGTCCGCCTCGTCAACGACACGTCCTACCTTCGACCCCATGACTGAACCGGAACATCAGGATTCACACGCAGTCTGGGAAGAGCACTACTCGGCCAAACCCCGGGTCTGGAGCGGCCGGGTCAATGCCCAACTGGCCGCCCAACTGGCCGCCATCGCCCCGACACTCCCGGTCGGACGCGCGCTGGACCTGGGATGCGGGGAGGGTGCGGACGCCCTGTGGCTGGCCGACCACGGCTGGACGGTGGTCGCTGTCGACGTCTCGCCCACCGCCCTGAGCCGGGCCCGGGCCGCCGCCGAGGAGTCCGGGGTGGCGGCACGCATCGAGTTCGCCGAACACGACCTGGCGCAGAGTTTTCCCGAAGGCACCTTCGACCTGGTGTCGGCGCAGTTTCTGCACAGCACCGTCGCATTTGACCGCACCGCCATACTCCGGCGCGCCGCTGCCGCGGTGGCGCCCGGTGGATCCCTGCTGATCGTCGACCATGCCGCCGCTCCACCGTGGGCGACCCGGATGCACCACCACGAGTTCCCGACGCCGGACGCGGTGCTCGCCGGTCTGGGTCTGGACGAGCAGAAGTGGCAGCGGGTTCGGGTCGGTAGCGTCGAACGGACCGCCGTCGGACCGGACGGCGCGGAAGCCATCCTCGAGGACAACGTAATCTTGCTGAACCGCAAGCAATTGACGAACGGGTGAAGGAGCGGGGTGGACAATCTTCCTGCTGGGTCGACTGATCAAACAATTCGGGCGGCGCTGACGCGGCGGCTGTTGCGCCGCACCATCGCCAAGGGAGAGCTCTCCCTTCCCGCGGTGCCGGGCATGCTCGAGGAGTACGTCGCGCTGTGCGACGAGACCTTCACCGCGTTCGGCGTCCAGTTCACCGCCGAGGAGGTGAACGCACTCCGTGAGGTGCTCAGAGGTCAGCTGGAAGAGGCTTTCGCCGCCTCCCCGCGCTCAGACATCGTGATCGCGTACGAATCGCCTTACGGACTCTCGGTGAACTACCACGTCCGCGCCCAGTGGTTCACCCTCGAGGGTGCCTACAACAACTGGGTCGCCACCCGCGAACCACCGCTGTTCGGGACCGAACCCGACGCGCGGGTGGTGTCACTGGCGGCACAGGCCTCCGATCCGGCGTACTTCCCGGTGTTGGACATCGGTGCCGGAACCGGCCGGAACAGCCTTGCGCTGGCCCGCCGCGGTCACCCGGTGGATGCGGTGGAGATGACCGAGAAGTTCGCCGACATCATCCGCCTCGAAGCAGGACACGAGTCGCTGAACGTCCGTGTGATCCAGCGCGACGTCTTCGCCGGCAGCCACGAGGATCTCCGCCGCGACTACCAGCTCATCCTGCTCTCGGAGGTGGTGTCGGACTTCCGCGGCGTCGACCAGTTGCGCAGCGTGTTCGAACTGGCCGCGAACTGCCTGGCCCCGGGCGGGCACCTGGTGTTCAACGTGTTCCTGCCGCGGGAGGGATACACCCCCGACGACGCCGCGCGGGAGTTGGGTCAGCAGTGCTACACGACGATCTTCACCTATCCGGAGGTGGCCGGCGCCTCCACGCTGTTGCCGTTGGATCTGGTGTCCGACGACTCGGTCTACGACTACGAGCGGGCCAATCTGCCGGCGGAGAGCTGGCCGCCCACCAGCTGGTATGAGGGCTGGACCAGCGGTCAGGACGTCTTCGACGTGCCGCGGGATCAGTGCCCGATCGAGATGCGGTGGCTGGTCTACCGCAAGGCCAGTTGGATCGCCGCCCCCACCACCGGCAACGCCTCGCCATCGAGCTGGTAGTACCGGATCGCTGAAGAACGGACGCACCCAGTACGTTGGTCAGTGCGGACGAGTTGGCCGGGCGGCCGCGGTACGCAATGACCTGAGGGGTGATTGCGTATCGAGGAAAGTCCGGACTTCACAGAGCAGGGTGATTGCTAACGGCAATCCGAGGTGACTCGCGGGACAGTGCCACAGAAAACAGACCGCCATCCGCCCC
>CAIOYU010000069.1 GCA_903862565.1 uncultured Actinomycetes bacterium
CAGATAGACCCACACCACGCGGACCACCACCACCGTGAGCAGGATCGCGGCCGAGGCGATGAGCAGCATCGTCGGGGAGATCCCGTCCTGCTGGCGCAGCACCGTCGGCAGTTGCAGGCCGATCAGCAGGAACGCCACCGATTCCAGAACCAGCTGGACGGCTTTCCAGACCGCCTCGTCCTGCAACCGGGTGGCGGGGCTCGCCGTGGTGGAGCGCTGACCGAGGATCAGCGCCGCGACCACAACGGCCAGCACCCCGGAACCGTGGATCTCCTCGGCGATCAAATAGATGACGAACGGCGCGAGCAGGCCGATCGCGCTCTCGACGGTCGAGTCGTCCAATCGCCAGCGGACGTAGACGATCAGTGCGCCCAGCACCGCGCCCACGACCATGCCGCCAGCGACGGCCAGCACGAAGGTGGCCAGCCCGTTCTGCCAGCTCGTCGCCGCGCCGATCGCGGTCCCCAACGCCAGCTTGTAGGCGGTCAGGGAGGTGGCGTCGTTGAGCAGGCTCTCACCGCCGATCAACGTCATGATCCGGCGCGGCAGGCCCAGGCGGCGGCCGATGGCGCTGGCCGACACCGCGTCCGGCGGCGCCACGATCGCGCCGAGGGTGAGTGCGGCGGGCAGGGTCAGCTGCGGCACCGTCTGATAGGCGACGAAGCCCACGGCGGCCGTGGTGGCCAGGGGCAGCCCGACCGCGAGCATTCCGATGGCGCGCTTGCTGCGGCGCATGTTGACGTAGGAACTCTCCAACCCGGCCGACCACAGCAGCGGCGGCAGAAGCACGAACAGCACCAGCTCCGGTTCGAGGGTGACGTCGGGGATGCCGGGCAGCAATCCGAGGACGAGGCCGGCCAGCACCAGCGCCAGCGGTGCCGATACGTTGTAGCGACGGGCGAGCGCGGCCAGCAGCACCGCCGCCACCAGGACGAGCAGCATTTCGGGACGCACGCGACGAACTCCCTTCCGCCCCAGAAGTATTCTTGAGCAGCAGTCCCGATCGCACTCGAAGGGGGTCAAGGTGAGACGAATCCGCCGTAGCCCGGCCCCCACGCCGCGCCCGTCCCCGGGCTGCGAGCATCTCACGGCGAGCGTGGGCGCCCCGACCCCGAATCCGACGTCGGACAGTTGCGCGGAGTGCGCCGCCGCGGGCGAGTCCGGGTGGGCGCATCTGCGAATGTGTCTGACGTGCGGGCACGTGGGCTGCTGCGACTCCAGCCCGCATCAGCACGCCACGGGACATTTCCAGCTGACCGGGCATCCGGTGATGCGCTCGATCGAACCCGGTGAGACGTGGCGCTGGTGTTACATCGACAGCGAGCTGCTGAATTAGTTCTGCGGAGGGAATCACCGTGACGTCACCGTGGACGCCGGACCGGCTCGGCAACCTCACCGGTACGCGCGTCATCGTGACCGGAGCGACCAACGGCGTCGGACTGGGCACAGCCCGCGCGCTGGCCGGGGCCGGTGCCCACGTCATCCTTGCCGTGCGCAACACCACCCACGGCGCCCGGCGCGCCGCGGAGATGGGCGGCTCGACGAGCGTGGTCGAACTGGACCTCGCGGACATGGCGTCGGTGCGCGCTTTCCCGGCCCTGATCGACGGCGACGTCGACATTCTGATCAACAACGCCGGCACGGTGACCCAGCACCGGTCCGAGACGGCCGACGGTTTCGAAACGACGTTGGGCACCAACATGCTCGGGCCGTTCGCGTTGACCAACCTGCTGCTGCCCCGGGTGCGATCGCAGATCATCACCGTCGGCTCCGACATTCACCGGTCGGCAACGCTGCGACTCGACGACATGCATCTGCGCACCCACCCGTGGACGCCGATGGGGGCCTACGGCCGGTCGAAGTTGGCCGTCATGCTGTGGGGACTCGAACTCGATCGCCGACTGCGCGCCGCCCG
The DNA here is from genome assembly GCA_903862565.1 of uncultured Actinomycetes bacterium. Classification (GTDB taxonomy): domain Bacteria; phylum Actinomycetota; class Actinomycetes; order Mycobacteriales; family Mycobacteriaceae; genus Mycobacterium. The sequence goes on from CAIOYU010000069.1 coordinate 1,916, forward strand.
GTCACTGGTCGTCTCCCAGCTCACCCATCCGGGCTGGGTCGCCTCGAATCTCTCGCACGTGTCGGACACGCCGTTGATGTCGCTGGCGCACCGCGCGGTGAAGACCCTGGCCGACCGGTACGCCAACGACATCGACGAGGGTGCCGCGCCGACGCTGTACTGCATCAGCGAGCCGATCCCGCCGGGCAGCTATGTCGGCGTCAGCGGCAGGTTCGGTTTGCGCGGCGGCCCGGTGCTCATCGGCCGCTCGATGCTCGCCTGCGACTACGACGCCGCCGCCCGGGTGGTCGACTTCGCTGAAAAAGCAACCGGTACAACGCTTTGTCCGTGAACTCCACTGTCGGCGGTCCGACCGCCCGGCGCAAGGGCATCATCTTGGCGTCGTGCTGCCTGAGCCTGCTGATCGTGTCGATGGACGCCACCATCGTCAACGTCGCGATCCCGGCTATCCGGGCCGACCTGCGCGCCTCGGCCCCGCAACTGCAATGGGTGATCGACGTCTACACCCTGGCGCTGGCCTCCCTGCTGCTGCTCGCCGGGGCCGCCGGTGACCGGTTCGGCCGGCGCCGGGTATTCCAGACCGGCCTGAGCGTCTTCGCGCTGGGATCACTGCTGTGCAGCATCGCACCGACGATCCAGCTGCTCATCGCCGCCCGGCTGATCCAGGGAATCGGTGCGTCGATGATGAATCCGGTTGCTCTGTCGATTATTTCGCAGATCTTCACCGAGCGGGTCGAACGCGCACGGGCGTTGGGCATCTGGGGCGGTGTGGTCGGCATCTCGATGGCGCTCGGCCCGATCGTCGGCGGTCTGCTCATCGAGACCGTTGGCTGGCGGGCGGTGTTCTGGATCAATCTGCCGATCTGTCTGGCAGCGCTCATCCTGACCGCGGTGTTCGTGCCGGAGTCCAAGTCGGCGACCATGCGCAGCATCGATCCGGTCGGGCAGGTGCTGGCCGTCGTGGCGTTGTTGGGTCTGGTGTTCGTCCTGATCGAAGGGCCCGGCCTGGGCTGGACGGATCCCCGCACCGTCGCGGTCGCCGCGGTCGCCGGGCTGGCATTCATGGCGTTCCTGCGCTACGAATCACGCCGCCACGACCCCTTCATCGACCTGAGGTTCTTCGCCAGCATCCCATTCGCCTCGGCCACGGTGATCGCGGTCTGCGCCTTCGCCGCCTGGGGTGCGTTCCTGTTCATGATGTCGCTGTATCTGCAAGGAGTGCGCGGATATTCGGCGATGCACACCGGATTCGTCTATGTTCCGATCGCCATCGGCGCGCTGTTCTTCTCACCGCTGTCGGGGCGACTGGTCGGCCGCTACGGCGCCCGGCCGTCGCTGCTGACCTCGGGCCTGCTGATCACCGCCGCGTCGGCGATGCTGGCCTTCCTCACCCCGACGACACCGGTGTGGGTCATCATGGCGATCTTCGCGGTCTACGGCATCGGGTTCGGGATGGTCAACGCTCCGGTGACCGACGCCGCGGTCAGCGGAATGCCGCAGGACCGCGCTGGTGCCGCCTCGGCGGTGACCTCGACCAGTCGGCAGGTCGGGGTGAGCATCGGTGTGGCCCTGTGCGGTTCGCTGGCCGGACCGGCACTGGCCGGCAACGCAGCGCAGTTCACCGACGCCGCCCGGCCGCTGTGGTGGGTCAGCGTCGGCCTGGGGCTGTGCATCGTGGCCCTGGCGGTGCTGTCCACCTCGGCCCGCGCGGACCGTTCCGCACAGAGACTCGCACCGCTCATCGCGGAGTGAGCCGCAATAGTCTCATCGCGGAGTGAGCCGCAATAGAATGTCGCGGTAACAGCGGGAGGCCATCATCCGGACGTGTCCGCCTCGACGCATCGACTGCAGAAGATGTCCGGCCGTGACCCGGACGAACCCCATCGCGTCGCGACGCCCCTGGAGTTGCTCTTCGACCTGACGTTCGTCGTCTACCTGCTCTTCGCCGTGCTGGTCGACGACTGGGACGGTTTCCACACCCTGCTGCTGATGCTGACCTTCGTCGTGCTCGCGGGCGCGGTGGCCCTCGCGGCGGCCGGGGTACCGATGGCGGTCTGTCTGCTGGTCATCATGCTCGCTCCGGTCGTGACCGTCGTCGGCTTCGAGTGGGTGGGCTACCGCCACGCGTATGACGTGATCAAGCGCCGCATCGGGGTACCGTCGGACTCATGAAGTACGGAATCTTCAGCGGCGCGATCAATGACGGAACCCTCCAGGACGTGGTGGCCGAGGCCGCCTCGGCCGAGCGCGACGGCTTCGCCTCGTTCTGGGCGCCCAACATCTTCGGCCACGACGCGTTGACCGCGCTGGCGGTGGTGGGCACCCAGGTGCCGCGCATCGAACTGGGCACCGCGGTGGTGCCGACGTTTCCGCGCCATCCCCATGCGATGGCCCAGCAGGCCCACACCGTGGCCGCCGCCTCGGGCAACCGCTTCACGCTGGGAATCGGGCTGAGCCACAAGATCGTCATCGAGGACATGTTCGGCCTCAGCTACGACAAGCCGGTGCGCCACCTGCGCGAGTACCTTAGCGTCCTGATGCCGTTGTCCCGCAACGAGTTCGCCAACTTCGAGGGCGAGATGTACCGGGTGCATGCGGGCATCAGCGCCAAGGGCTCCAACGGTTTCGGAGTGGTGGTGGCCGCCCTGGGCGAACAGATGCTGCGCGCCACCGCCGCGCTTGCCGATGGCACGCTGACCTGGTGCACGGGGCCGGTCACGCTGGCCAGTCACATCGTCCCGACCATCACCAAGGCGGGCGAGGAATTCGAACGCCCGCGCCCGCGCGTCATCGCGGCGCTGCCGGTGTGCGTCACCGGCGACACCCAGGCCGCGGCGGCCCGGGCCGCAGAGATCTTCGCGGGCTACGGCGGGCTGCCGAGTTACCGCGCGATGCTCGACCGCGAGGGCGTGGCGGGTCCGGCTGACATCGCGATCATCGGCAGTGCCGGGGAAGTGCAGGACCGCATCGGAGCCCTCGCCGGGATCGGCGTCACCGACTTCGCCGCAGTCGAGTTCGGTGCGACGCCGGAGGAGATCGCCGACACCCGCGAGGCGCTGAAAGGCCTTCTGGGACAGAGCTAAGGCCGGTGGTGGTGCTTATCGGACGGGGCTGCTCACGCCGCCTTCGCACCGAGAACCCGGCGCAGACCGGCCGCAGCGCGGTCACCGATCTGGCCGAACATCAGCCGCAGGCCCAGATCCCCTACGCGCAGAACGCCATTCAAGCGGAGGTCCGCGTCGTAGGTGACGACCGATCCGGTGCCGTCCGGCTTGACGGTGATCCGGTCGATCGAGGTGAACACGGTGCTGCGGGCCACCACGAGGAGGTTTCGCGGGGCGTCGTACTCCTCGGTCACGTACCGCAGCGTCAGGTCGCGGCCGATGCCGGCGACGGTGACGTCGAAGACGTTGTCCGGGCCGCCGCCCGAGCCCATCACCTGCTTGACACCCTTGACGCCGGGATCCCACTCGGCGAAGTTGCGCAGGTCAGCCATGTAGGCGAACACCTCCTGCGGAGACTTCGCGGTCCGAACCGTTGTCACATAGCGCGCCATGACCACCCCTTCCGGTGACCTCCAGTGTGCGCCCGGTGCGGACGACATCCCGAGCCGACCCCCGCTAGCCTTGGACGATGCCGGATACCGTGCGGGAACTCATCGGGGTCTACGACGCCGACGGCACCCTGCTCGGCGAGGCGCGGTACTGGATCGGGGCCCGACTCGGCCGGACGCACTGCTCGCTGTGCGAGATCACCCACGGGCTGTTCACCGAGCGGGCCGACTGGCAGCGCTGCCGGGACGAACTCGACGTCGGGTTCCGGACCTATCATCGCGATGACGCTCCCGAGGACGTCCTTGCCGCTGGTTCACCGGCTCCGTTCGTGGTCGCTCGCACCGATCGAGGTCTGGTGGCACTGCTCGGCCCCGAGGAGCTCGACGCGTGCGCAGGCGACGTCGAGGAGTTCCGCCGAGCCTTGAGTCAAGCGTGCGCCGAGCGGAACCTCGAGGGCGTGCTCTGACGCTCCTGAGCTCGTCGGGCCATGTTGACGTGAACGCCGGTCCTGAGGCGACAACTTCGTCTTACCCTTCTACTCGACACCGGGGGAGGGTCCATGTCCGACGACAGACTCAAAAACGACGTCCTCGCACGCGCGGATGCCGACGATTCGCTGAGTGAGCAGGCCAGGCTGGTGGTGCTCGGTGCGCTGGAGAGCGCCGAGGATCTCGCCGACGCCCTCGGCGGCGCCGCCAGCTCCGCGCATCTCAAGACCCGCCTGGCCACGCCGGATCAGTCCGCGACGCCGATCGGGGCGTATCTGGAGTCGATCAGCGTGCAGGGCTTTCGCGGCATCGGCGCGAAGGTGTCTGTGCCACTGCAACCGGGGCCGGGGCTGATCGTGATCGCAGGCCGCAACGGGTCGGGCAAGTCGACGTTGGCCGAGGCCCTGGAGTTGGCGCTGACCGGGCGCAACTTCCGCTGGGACCACAAGAAGGGCCAGGTGTGGTCGCAGGCCTGGCGCAACCTGCACGCCGGCGACCCGGCCCAGATCCGGATCGGCATCACCGAAGAAGGTTCGGGCACAACGACAATCGGTGTGGACTGGCCGGCCGGAAACGACGTCGAGGTCACCGACAAGAAGGCGTGGGTCCAACGGGCCGGCAAGAAGCAGGAGAGCGTCGAGGCACTCGGCTGGGACGCAGCACTGGAGATGTACCGTCCGCTGCTGAGCTACGACGAACTCGGCCACATCCTGGAGGGCACCCCCAGCCAGTTCTACGACCAGTTGCACCGCCTGCTCGGGCTGGAACAACTGACCGAGGCCATGGAGCGCCTCGACGCGGCCGTCAAGGTGTTTCGGCGCCCCGCCGCTGACCTCAAGATTGCCCGCGACGCGCTCAGGCCGGTGCTCGAAGCCCACCCCGATCCCCGTGCCGCCACCGCGCTGGCCCAGGTGAAGAAGACCAAGCCCGACCCGGAAGCGTTGCGGCCGTTGATCACCGAGGCCACCG
>CAIOYU010000070.1 GCA_903862565.1 uncultured Actinomycetes bacterium
CCGCCGATGGAGGGCAGAGCGGCCAACGCGGCGATGTCACTGCTCGGGGCGACATCGGCGAGCACCGATGGGGGCGGCGTTCCCGGAGCAGCCAGCACAGCACGCTGCATCGGCGTCAGCGCCAGGTAGCGCGACTTCACGGAGGCGATCTGAACCTGCAACTGGGACTGCTTGCTCTGCAGATCAGCGCGTACCGCGGCAGCCTCGTCGGCGGCGGCCTTGGCTTGCGCAGCCGACGCCGCAGACACGCCCTCGGCGGCCTGGGCCTCCTGGCCCACGCGGCGGAAGTTCTGCATCTGTGCCGACATCTCGATGGCCATGACGCGCTGAACGGACATCTTGTCGATCAGGCCCTGCGGGGACACCGCGGTCAGAATCGCGTTCATGCCGTCGGTGCGGCCACCCATGTAGACCGAGGCCGCAAGCCTGTCGACAGCGCCCTGGTAATCAGCAAGCTGAGTCTTGGCGGTCTCGACGGCGGCCATATCGTCGGCATGCTTCTGGTCGGCGACGGCCTGGGCCTGAACCTTCTTGTCCAGATCGATCTCGGCCGAGTGCATACTCTCGGTCAGTTGCTCGGCCTGGCGCGACAGTTCGTTGAGCTGGGCCAGGGCGTCCTCGGCCGGGTCGGCGACAGCGACGGCACTCCAGACGCACGCGAAGATCGCGACCCCCGCGGCCGCACCCATTAACGGTCTTTGAGCAAAACTCAAGATCACAAATCCTTTGACTGTGCCCGACTTACGTTGTCGATCTGCCTTAAGTCTCGGATAGGTTACGAAACGGCAACGGGTTTGTCCAACGCCCGAGCAGAACGTCAAAAGCTTACTTAAGTCACACTGGCCACAGCAAATTCGCAGCGGTGGACCACCCAGCAAGGTCGCCCCGTCAGGCTAATTTGACCCAATCAACTCGCCAGCCCGGGACCTTCGCTGCGGTGGATGGGTACCAGCCGCAGCCGCGGTGCCAAGCCGGCTTCGGCGAGCACCTCCAACGCCGCACGCTCGTCGTGCAGCAAGGTCTCCGGCACGCCCAGCAATACGCTGACCACGCAGTCGCGGCAGCCGGGTCCGCGCACGGCGCACTCGTCACAGTCGATGACCACCGGTTCGCCCGGTTCCGGCGGGTCGGCGCCCGGGCCGCCCAATTCTCGGTATCCCATGTCGTTTCAGTCCTCTCGGTTCGACTGATCCGCACCATAAGGGCGCCCTCTGACATTTCGGTCCGAACTCGTCGGGGTGCTGTGCGACGCGTGCGTGTCAGCGGGGATCTGTCGGCCCCTGTGTTTACCGTCGGTGACCGTGGCCGGCTTCCGCTCAGACCTCCAGCTGAGCTTCGCCGACATCAGTCCGGACGCAGCGGAACCATCGCTGCGCGAAACCACGTTCGTCGTCGTCGATCTGGAAACCACCGGCGGCCGCGCCAAGTCCGCCCCGGATGGCGCGCGCGACGCGATCACCGAGATCGGGGCGGTCAAGGTGCGCGCCGGGGAGGTGATCGGCGAGTTCGCGACCCTGGTCGACCCCGGACGGGCCATTCCGCCGCAGATCGTCGAACTGACCGGGATCACCACCGCCATGGTGCGCGATGCACCGACGATCACCGCGGTGCTGCCGATGTTCCTCGAATTCGCCCGGGGCGCAGTGCTTGTCGCTCACAACGCAGGATTCGACGTCGGATTCCTCAAGGCCGCGGCCGAACAGTGCGGCGTCCCCTGGCCGCACCCGCCGGTGCTGTGCACGGTCCGGCTGGCGCGCCGGGTGCTCAGCCGCGAGGAGGCACCCAGCGTTCGGCTCGCCGCTCTGGCCCGGCTGGTCGGCGCCGCCACCACGCCCACCCATCGCGCTCTCGATGACGCCCGCGCGACCGTCGACGTTCTGCACGCCCTGATCGCGCGGGTGGGCAACCATGGCGTGACGACCTATACCGACCTGAAGTCCCTTGTTCCGGGGGTGTCCAGCGCCCAGCGCGCCAAGCGGGTGCTGGCCCACGGGTTGCCGCACCGGCCCGGGGTCTATCTGTTCCGCGGCCCAGCGGCCGAGGTCCTCTACATCGGAACAGCCACCAACCTGCGCCGACGGGTGTCGCAGTACTTCACCGGCGCCGATCCGCGGGGCCGCATGAAGGAGATGGTGGCATTGGCCACCGCGGTCGACCACGTCGAATGCGCCCATGCGCTGGAAGCCGGGGTGCGCGAACTGCGATTGCTGGCCGCGCACGCCCCGCCCTACAACCGCCGATCCCGCTTCCCGCACCGATGGTGGTGGGTGGTGCTCACCGACGAGGCGTTCCCCCGGCTCACTGCGGTACGCAGCCCGCGCCAGGACCGATCGGTCGGGCCGTTCCGCTCCCGCGGCGACGCGATGGACACCGCCTGGCTGATCGCCCGCTTCACCGGGGTCCGGACCTGCACCAGCCGGATCGGCCGGAACGCCGAGCACGGTCCGGCGTGCCCGCAGCAAGAAGTTTCGCCATGTCCGGCCAGTCGTGGGGTGACGGCCGCCGACTACGCGGACGCACCCCGGCAGGCGGCCGCTCTAATCGACGGACTGGCCGACGCCGGCCTGAGCGCCGCCGTCGACCGCGTTGCGGAGCTGGCCTCGCGCACGCTGTACGAGAGCGCCGCCCGCCTGCGTGACCAGATCGCCGACACCGTCGAGGTGCTGTGGCGCGGCCAGCGTCTGCGTGCGCTGGCCGCGGTCGCCGAGCTCGTCGCCGCTGCGCCCGACGGCGCCGGCGGCTGGCAGTTGGCAGTCATCCGGCACGGCCAACTGGCCGGGGCGGGGTGTGCACGTCGGGGCGTGCCACCGATGCCGGTGGTCGACGCGCTGTGTAGCGGCGCCCAGGTGGTGTTGCCGCAGCCGGCTCCACTCGGTGGCGCACTGGTCGAGGAAACCTCGCTCATCGCACGCTGGCTCGCCCAACCGGGCGTTCGAATCGTTTGCGCCACAGACGGTTTCGCATCGCCACTGTACTGCGCCGGGAAGTGGCTGCACTGGTCGGCCGCGGCGCGGTCCGCACGGTTTGCCGCCTCAGAGGTCCTGGGTGAACGCGATCCATCGGTCGAGCATGCGTTGCGCGGCACCGGAGTCGATCGCATCAGTGGCACGTTGGAGTCCGGACTCCCAGGACGGCAGCCATTCGGCGTGGCTGGATAGCCCGGCGTGGGCGACCATCGCCCCCGCCGCGTTGAGCACGACGGCGTCGCGCACCGCGCCGGTGGCTCCGGCCAGAACGTTTCGCGCCTCCTGGGCGTTCGTTTCCGCATCTCCCCCGACCAGTTCCTCCACCCTGGCCCGGGGAAAGCCGAACCCGAGCGGATCGAAGGTCAGCTTGTCGACGGTGCCGGCCTGCACGCGCCAGATCGTGCTGGTGGTCGTGGTGGTGAGTTCGTCGAGGCCGTCGTCGCCGTGGACCACCAGAACACTGGCCCGCCGGGAGGCGAAGACCCCGGCCATCACCTCGGCCATCTCCCCGAACGCGCAGCCGATGAGGCCCGCACGCGGAGTGGCCGGATTGGTGAGCGGGCCCAGCAGATTGAACACGGTGGGAACGCCGATCTCTCGGCGCGGCGGCCCCGCATAGCGATACGAAGGGTGGAATACCGGGGCGAAGCAGAAGCCGATCCCGACCTCGGCCACACACCGGGCGACCTCATCGGGTCCGAGTTCGATGCGCAACCCCAGCGCCTCCAGCATGTCGGCGCCCCCGCTTTTCGAGGATGCCGCCCGGTTGCCGTGCTTGACCACCGGGATCCCTGCCGCGGCAACGACGATCGCGGCCATCGTCGACAGGTTCACCGTCTGAGCGCCGTCGCCACCGGTGCCGACCACGTCGACGGTCTCGGTGCCGATGACGTCGGTGGGCACCCGGCGCGCGAAGCCGATCATGGTGTCCGCCAATTCACGCACCTCCTCGGCCGTGGGCGGCTTCATCTTCATCGACACGCCGAAGGCGGCGATCTGGGCGGGAGTCGCCTCGCCGGTCATGATCTGGTCCATGGCCCAGGCCGCCTCGCCGGCTTCGAGGTCCCTCCCGGTGGTCAAACGACCCAGGACCTGCGGCCATGACGAACCGGGGAACGGCACTGTAGGCGTCGCATTCACCGCCAGATCGTCGCACAGGCGTGTCCGCCTCCAAGAGCATCGGCCCTAGTCGCGGGGCATCGCGAAACTTTCTTGTGACCAATTCGGCCCCTGCGTGTACCTCAACAACTACAAAGCGTCATACTTCTCTTTGTGACGAGCGCTGTAGGCACCTCTGGAACTGCGATCACCTCGCGCGTGCATTCGCTGAACCGACCGAACATGGTCAGTGTCGGCACCATCGTGTGGCTCTCCAGCGAGCTCATGTTCTTCGCTGGCCTCTTCGCGATGTACTTCACCGCGCGCGCCCAAGCCGGTGGGGTGTGGCCCCCACCCCCCACCGAGCTGAACCTGTACCAGGCGGTTCCGGTGACGCTGGTGCTCATCGCCTCGTCGTTCACCTGCCAGATGGGAGTCTTCGCCGCCGAGCGCGGCGACGTCTTCGGCCTGCGCAGGTGGTACACGGTCACCTTCCTGATGGGGCTCTTCTTCGTCCTCGGGCAGGTGTACGAGTACTACCACCTGGTGACGCACGGAACCACGATCGCGAGCAGCGCCTACGGCAGCGTGTTCTACCTCGCGACCGGCTTCCACGGACTGCACGTGACCGGCGGTCTAATCGCCTTCGTCCTGCTGCTCCTGCGCACCCGTATGAGCAAGTTCACCCCCGCCCAGGCGACCGCCGCGATCGTGGTGTCCTATTACTGGCACTTCGTCGACATCGTCTGGATCGCTCTGTTCGCCACGATCTACTTCATCCGTTGAGATGCGCGATCATCCGTTGATGAGAAGGGGTTCGATGCTCACCACTGGGTCTGCCAAGCGCGATAAGTCGCGTCGGCGCCTGCATCGCCGGCTGACCGGGGCGGTTCTGCTGCTCCTCGGTCTGGCCTTCGCCGGCATCCTGGCCGCCACGCTCACGCCCCGGCCGCAGGTAGCTGTCGCTGATCAGTCGCAATCTGCACTGCTGCGCACCGGCCAGCAGTTGTACGAGACCGCGTGCATCACCTGCCACGGCGCCAACCTCCAGGGCGTCGAAGGCCGCGGACCCAGCCTGGTCGGCGTGGGTGAAGCCGCAGTCTTCTTCCAGGTCAACACCGGCCGGATGCCCGCCGTACGCGGCGAGGCGCAGGCTCCCCGCAAGGCACCGATCTTCGACGAGGGTCAGATCGACGCCATGGGCGCCTACGTCCAGAGCATGGGCGGCGGCCCCGAGGTCCCCCGGGACGCCAACGGCCAGATCGCCGACCACTCCCTGATCGGCAACGACGTGGCACGGGGCGGCGACCTGTACCGGCTCAACTGCGCCTCCTGCCACAACTTCACCGGCCGTGGTGGGGCGCTGTCGTCCGGCAAGTACGCGCCGGGCCTCGATCCCGCCACCCCCGCGCAGATTTACACCGCGATGCTGACCGGTCCGCAGAACATGCCGAAGTTCTCCGATCGCCAGCTCTCGCCGGAGGAGAAGAGGGACATCATCGCCTACGTCCGGTCCTCGTCCCAGACGATGAACCAGGGCGGCTACGGCCTCGGCGGGTTTGGTCCCGCGCCTGAGGGCATGGCGATCTTCGTCGTCGGAATGGTGGCCGCGATCGCGGTCGCGCTGTGGATCGGGGCAAGGGCATGAGCGAATACACTGACGATCAGCTGTCCCGGATGTCCACCGAGGAACTCGCCGAACTCGGCGGGCGCATCGACGGCGTCGACACCGTCTTCAAAGAGGAACGCTGGCCGATCCCCGGCACCCGTGCCGAGAAGCGGTCCGAGCGACTGGTCGCCCTCTGGTTCCTGGTCGGCGGCCTCATGGGTCTGCTGCTGCTCCTGGTCTTCCTCTTCTGGCCGTGGCAGTACAAGCCCTACGGCGTCAAGGGCAACCTGCTCTACTCCTGGGCCACCCCGATGTACGGCATCACCTTCGGCCTGTCGATCATGGCGATCGGCATCGGCGCGGTGCTCTACCAGAAGCGGTTCATCCCCGAAGAGATCTCCATCCAGGACCGCCACGACGGCGCCTCCTCGGAACTGGACCGCAAGACCTCTGCCGCGACGCTCATCGATGCATTCGAGGGTTCGACCATCAAGCGCCGCAAGCTGGTCGGGATGGCAGCGGGCATCAGCCTGGGCGCCTTCGGCGTCGGCACCCTCGTTGCCGGCGTGGGCGGGATGATCAAGAACCCGTGGAAGCCGGTCGTCCCGACCGCCGAGGGCAAGAAGGCCGTCCTGTGGACGTCCGACTGGACCCCTCGGTACCAGGGCGAGACGATCTACCTCGGCCGGTACACCGGTCATAGTCTGGAGAAGATCCGTCCCGAGGACATCGACGCCGGTGGCATGGAGACGGTTTTCCCCTGGCGTGCGGAGGATGGCGACGGCACCACCGTCGAATCACACGAGCGTCTCTCCGAGATCTTCATGGGTGTTCGCAACCCGGTAATGTTGATCCGTATCAAGCCGGTCGACATGCCTCGGGTAGTCAAGCGCCAGGGCCAGGAGAACTTCAACTTCGGCGAGTTGTTCGCCTACACGAAGGTCTGCTCGCACCTGGGCTGCCCCTCCTCGCTGTATGAGCAGCAGACCTACCGCATCCTGTGCCCCTGCCACCAGTCGCAGTTCGACGCACTGCATTTCGCCAAGCCGATCTTCGGACCGGCGGCGCGAGCCCTGGCACAGCTGCCCATCACCATCGACAAAGATGGCCACCTCGTGGCCAACGGTGACTTCATTGAACCCGTCGGACCGGCATTTTGGGAGCGCAGATCATGAGCATTAGCGTTGCTGACCGCATCGACAAGGCGGCCGATAACATCGATTCGAGGTACCACCCCTCGGCTGCACTGCGGCGCCAGCTGAACAAGGTGTTCCCCACCCACTGGTCGTTCCTGCTGGGTGAGATCGCCATGTACAGCTTCATCGTGCTCCTGCTGACCGGCGTGTATCTGACGCTGTTCTTCGATCCCTCGATGGCGGAGGTCACCTACAACGGCGTCTATCAGCCGCTGCGTGGCGTCCAGATGTCGCGCGCGTACGAGACGGCGCTGGACATCAGCTTCGATGTGCGTGGAGGGCTGTTCGTCCGGCAGGTCCACCACTGGGCGGCCCTGATGTTCGCTGCCTCGATCATGGTGCACATGGCCCGGGTGTTCTTCACCGGCGCATTCCGCCGGCCGCGCGAGGCCAACTGGGTCATCGGCTCGCTGCTACTGATCCTGGCCATGTTCGAGGGCTTCTTCGGCTACTCGCTGCCCGACGACCTGCTGTCGGGCACCGGCATCCGTGCCGCGTTGTCGTCGATCACCCTGGGCCTTCCGGTCGTCGGTACCTGGATGCACTGGGCCATTTTCGGCGGGGACTTCCCCGGCAACATCATCATTCCGCGCCTCTACGCGGTGCACATCCTGGTCTTCCCCGGAATCATGCTGGGTCTGATCGGCCTTCACCTCGCACTGGTGTGGTTCCAGAAGCACACGCAGTTCCCCGGCCCCGGCCGCACCGAGACCAACGTCGTCGGTGTTCGGGTCATGCCGGTGTTCGCGGTGAAGTCTGGCGCATTCTTCGCCATGGTGGTCGGCATCCTCGGCCTGATGGGCGGTCTGCTCCAGATCAACCCGATCTGGCAGCTCGGCCCCTACAAGCCGTCGCAGATCTCCGCCGGCTCACAGCCTGACTTCTACATGCTCTGGACCGACGGCCTGATCCGCTTGTTCCCGGCGTGGGATATCTACATCGGCAACCACACCATCCCGGCTGCCGTGTGGGTGGCGGTGATCATGGGCGTGGTGTTCCTGCTGATGATCATCTACCCGTTCCTGGAAAAGAAGTTCAGCGGGGACGACGCGCATCACAACCTGCTGCAGCGTCCGCGTGACGTGCCGGTGCGCACCGGCATCGGCGCGATGGCGATCGCGTTCTACACCGTGCTGACCTTCAGCGCGATGAACGACATCATCGCCTACAAGTTCCACATCTCGCTGAACGCGACGACCTGGATCGGCCGCATCTCGATGCTGGTGGTTCCGCCGCTGGTGTTCTTCTTCACCTACCGGTGGGCCGTCGGCCTGCAGCGCAGTGACCGCGAAGTGCTCGAGCACGGCGTCGAGACCGGCATCATCAAGCGGCTGCCTCAGGGTGCCTACATCGAGCTGCACCAGCCGCTTGGTCCGGTCGACGACCACGGCCATCCGATTCCGCTGGAGTACGAGGGCGCCGCGGTGCCCAAGCGGATGAACAAGCTGGGTGCAGCGGGCAAGCCCGGTCACGGCAGCTTCCTCACCGCAGATCCGGCCAACGAGGACGCGGCACTCAACGAGGCATCACATGTCTCCGAGCACCG
>CAIOYU010000071.1 GCA_903862565.1 uncultured Actinomycetes bacterium
CCCGCCGAGACCAGTCCGGATGCCACCTCGCGGCGAGCCCAGGCCCGGATCACGCGGCACCCCTTCCCGACGATCACCTACACACCGACTGACCAGTTGCGAACGGTTCTGCTCAACACCGCCGGCGCCTGGCCGCGCGATCCGATGGACACCCGCTTGATGAGTTTCGTCGCCAGCAACACCATCTCGGGTGCGGCACCCAGCACCAACCCCGCCGGGGACGCGCTGCGGCCGGCCTTCACCGGTCCGGCGCCGGCCGCGCCGACCGACACCGACAGCGACGGCATGCCCGATGCGTGGGAGATCACCAAGGGAACCAACCCCAACGTCGCCAACACCAACGCCCGCACGCTGTCCGCCGTCGGCTACACCGACCTGGAGGTCTACCTCAACGAACTCTCCACCAGTCGCATCATTGGAACGGTCTAACGCCCGGCTATCCTGCGGCCATGAACACCGTCGAGGTCTTCGCCGACATCCTGTGCCCATTTACCCACGTCGGGCTGCACACGCTGATCGACCGGCGTGCCGAACGAGGCCGCACCGATCCGCACCTTCGCATCCGGGCCTGGCCGCTGGAATTGATCAACGGCGCGCCGCTGGATCCGCATCACATCGGAGCGGAGATCACGGCACTGCGCGCCTCGGTTCGGCCGGATCTGTTCGCGGGCTTTTCGGTCGAGACGTTCCCTTCCACGTCGATGGTCGCCTTTGCGCTGAGCGCTGCAGCGGATCGCACCGGTGATCCGGCACTGGCGGAGGACGTCGGGATGGCACTGCGCGACGCGGTGTTCGAGCAGGGCCTTGACATCGGGCGACCGGAGGTCGTCGCGCCGATCGCAGCCCATTTCGGCCTCGATCCCCTTGACGCCGACGCCACCGAGGTTGCGGTCCGGGCCGACTGGGAGCAGGGCAGGGCACGCGGGGTGATCGGCTCGCCGCACTTCTTCACCGACGACGACGCAAGCTGGTTCTGTCCGGGCTTGGCGATCAGCCGCGACGATGTCGGGAACTTCATCGTGGCCTGGAAGCAGGGCAGCGAAAGCTTCGTCGAGAGCGTCTTCGGCTGAGACGTTGCTACTGCGGATGCGTCGCCAGATAGTCGGCCACCGGAATCCGCGTTGACTCGGCAAACCCGATGGGCAGCAGCACCTCGCCGGCGGTGGTGTAGTAGTAGACGTCCCATCGGTAATAGCCCGCGAAGGCGGCGGGATCGGCGCCGAGCACCGACGCGTAGTCGCTGACCGCACGGACGTAGGCGTTGGCATTGTTGTAGGCGAACAGGGCCCGGTCGCGGTTGGTCGCAAAACCGCTCGCGGCCAGGTAGCGGCCGGCGGCCATGATGGCATCCCGGGGCGCATTGACATCACCGCGGCCATAGGCCGCCCAAGTCTGAGGCATGAACTGCATCGGCCCCTGTGCCCCAGCGGTGCTGACCCCGGCGATGCTGCCGAGGCGGGTCTCAATCAGGTTGATGGCGGCCAGGTAGTTCCATCCGACTCCGGTGGCCGCCTCGGCTTCGCGGTAATAGCCCAGCAGTTCCTCGGCCGGTGCCGGCGGCACGATGCGCCACGCGGGCAGTGTGTCGGGCCGTGGCGGTGCCATCGCGTTGAGTTGCCGACGGGCGTCTACGTTGCGGTCGTAAGCGAACATCAGGTCCGCGGGGATGCGCTCTCGGGCGATCGCGTCCAAGTCGGGGTTTCGCCCGATGGCACGGTACGCCGCCTGCTGACGTCGTGCGGCGGCCACCAGGGCCGGCTCCGGCGTCGACGGATCGCGCAGCGCGAGTTCGTCCGCCACG
>CAIOYU010000072.1 GCA_903862565.1 uncultured Actinomycetes bacterium
CCTCCTGCCGGCCGTTCGCCCGGCCGACGGCGCCGTGTCCGGCCTGCCCGGCGCGGTGACCGACCTCGCGATCAGCCAGGATGGCCGGTCTCTGCTGGCTGCGCACTACGGCGACGACGCGGTCACGATCATCGACGTCGCATCCCTGACGGTCCGGGCCACCGTGCCCGAGATTGCCGAGCCGTATGCGATCGCCGCCTCGCTCGACCGGGTCTACGTCAGCTCTGCCTCGGTTTTCGAAGACAATGTGCTGGCCGTCGACACCGCCGCGGGCACCGAGTTGGCCGCCAAGGACGTCCGGGTCACCGCACGCGGCCTGGCCGTGAGTCCCGCCGGTGACGTCCTCTACGTCGCGCGCTGCGGCGACGGGTACGCCGACATCGCCGTCATCGAGATCGAGAGCGGCAACAGCAGGACCATTGCCAGGACCCCCGATGCCGCGGTGGACACCGTCCGCCTCAGCCCTGACGGCACCCGGCTGTTCGTCACGCTGACGACCGCGCGCGGCGGTGCTCTACTGGTCGTCGACATCCGGTCCCAGCGCGTCGTGCACACCATCGCCGTCGGCGGGTCGATCGGTGACATCGGCGTGCATCCCGACGGCCGGGGCGTCTTCGCCACCGGCTGGGATGCCCGCCTCGGCGGTGTGCTGGTCGTCGTCGACACCGCCGCCGGCCGTGTCGTCGACACCATCGCGGTGGACGGACAGCCCACCCAGGTGATCGTCAGCGGCAACCGGGCCTACCTGGTCGACGGCGAGGACATCGTCGTCGTCGACGTCATGAAGCGCGCGGTGATCGAGCGGACCCCCATCGGCCGGCCGGTGTCGTGCATCGCGGTGAGCAGGGACGAGTCATGCCTGTACGTCGGCGACTACGACGGCACCGTCACCGCACTGTCGGTGCGGGCCGCGCTGCGGACGGCTTCCTAACCGAAGCCGTCAGCGCTGGCTGCAGTCCAGCGACACCGAGATGGACTGGCTGGTGATCACCGGCACCAGGAAGGTGCCATCGACGTTTCCGAGTCCCGGTCCCACGTAGGGCACCCATTGCGTCACGGTCTGCGGGTTGCGGACACTGACGACCACGCACTTCGACATCGGTCCGGTGCCGATCTTGTCGACCGTGACCGTGTAGCCCTGCTTCTGCAGGTCGCTGATGGTGTCCTGGGCCGACTGGTCGGCCCAGGCTGTGCCCGTGGATCCGATCAGGACCAGACTGGCCAGCGCCAGTGCGGCGACCACGGTGGGGGTGCGTTTGGGGTGGGGGACAGGCCGGAAGCCGAGGACTTTCACGTTGCTCCCCATGGTAGGCGATGCTCCGGGCTTGAGATCAGTCACTCGTCGGGCACCGGTTCGTTTACCCGGTAGATCTGCCAGTTCGGTTGGCCATCGCCGTCATTGGGCACTTCCAGCTCCAGCGTCGAGATGTCAGCGCCGGTGTCGTAGAGCGTCGGATAGCGCTTGTTGAGGGTGTCGGACTTGCCGCGACCGGTGGGCGGGACGGCCAGCAGGTATTTCGCGCCGCGGTTCGACGGGTCGTTGAGCATTCGGACGAAATCGGGGTCGGACGGCAGCACGAACATCTTGGACTCTGTAAGTCATGCTCGCGTTTCTCGCGAAGCTTCACGTTCGATGCTGTCCCAAACCACTTGCTCGGGGAAATGGGCCACCGGATTCATCTCGGGCTAGACCGCTCGGGTTGCCACGCTGCGGAGGGACGCAGCATACGATTCGGCGAGAGCGTAGGAAGGCGGTCCTTACATGCTGAGCACCATGCAGAACTCCCCGCTGACCGTCGGGGCGATCCTGAGATACGCGGTGAACGTCCACGGCGACCGCACCGTGTCCACCGCGACGGGCGACGGCTTCCGGCATTCGACCTACCTCGAACTGGGTAAGCAGGCCGCCCGCCTGGCCCACGCCCTGCGCCGGCTCGGCATCGACGGCGACCAACGGGTCGCGACGTTCATGTGGAACAACCAGGAGCATCTCGAGGCCTACGTCGCGGTGCCGTCGATGGGGGCGGTGCTGCACACCCTCAACATTCGACTGTTTCCCGAACAGATCGAATTCGTCGCCTACGAGGCCGAGGACCGCGTGGTCATCGCCGATATCTCTCTGGCATCGATCCTGACCCCGGTGCTGACGAAGATGGAGACCGTACACACCGTCATCGTGGTGGGCTCCGGTGACATCTCGGAGTTCGAGGCCTCAGGCAAGCGGGTGCTGCGCTACCACGAGATCACCGCCGGAGAGCCGGACGAGTTCGACTGGCCCGAGGTCGACGAGAACTCGGCTGCGGCAATGTGTTACACCAGCGGAACCACCGGCCACCCCAAGGGTGTGGTCTACAGCCACCGGTCGAGCTACCTGCACTCGATGGCGGTGTGCAGCGGCAACGGCATGGGATTGAGCTTCTCGGACAAGGCGTTTCCCATCGTCCCGATGTTCCACGCCAACGCCTGGGGGCTGCCGTACGCGGCGCTGATGGCAGGCGCGGACATCGTGCTGCCGGACCGCTTCATGGACGCCAAGTCGATCGTGACGCTCATCGAGACCCAGCGGCCGACAGTGGCCGGGGCGGTGCCCACCATCTGGAATGACGTCATGAACTACCTGGACCGCGATCCGGGACATGACATTTCGTCGCTACGGCTGGTCGCCTGCGGCGGCTCGGCGGTGCCGCTGTCCTTGATGCAGACCTTCGAGCAGCGTCATGGGGTGGAGATCCGGCAGTTGTGGGGCATGACCGAGACCTCGCCGATGGCCACACTGGCCTGGCCGGCCCCGGGTACGCCCCCCGAGAAGGTGTGGGAGATCCGGACCACCCAGGGCCGGCCGATGTGCGGGGTGGAAACACGCATCGTCGACGACGAAGGGGTAGCGCTGCCCAATGACGGTGCGGCAGTGGGGGAGTTGGAGGTCCGCGGGCCGTGGATCACCGGTTCGTACTACCGCAACACCGACCCATCCAAATTCGAGTCAGGCTGGCTGCGCACCGGTGACGTCGGCCGGATCGACCCGCGGGGCTACATCACCCTGACCGACCGGGCCAAGGACGTCATCAAGTCCGGCGGCGAGTGGATCTCGTCGGTGGAGTTGGAGAACGAACTGATCGGGCACCCACTGGTGCGGGAGGCCGCCGTGGTGGGGGTGCCAGACGACCGTTGGCAGGAGCGCCCGCTTGCCGCGGTGGTGCTTCAGGCCGGCGCCGAGATCACACCCGGCGAGCTGCGGGAATTCCTGTCCGACAAGGTTGTCCGCTGGTGGCTCCCCGAACGCTGGACTTTCGTCGAGGAGATCCCGCGAACCAGCGTCGGAAAGTACGACAAGAAGACCATCCGCTCGCGCTACGCCGCCGGCGCCTACGAGGTGGTGACCCTCTAGCGTTCAGCGCGCTGATAGGCCGTGACGACGGCGGCCCCGCCCAGCCCGATGTTGTGCTGCAGGGCGGCGGTGACGCCGTCGACCTGACGCTTGTCGGCGGTGCCGCGTAACTGCCAGGTCAATTCGCTGCACTGCGCAAGGCCGGTCGCCCCCAGCGGATGGCCCTTGGAGATCAGCCCGCCGGAGGGGTTGACCACCCAGCGTCCGCCGTAGGTGACCTCGCCAGCGTCGATCAGTGCCGGCGCCTCGCCGGGACCGCACAGCCCCAGCGCCTCGTAGAGCAGCAATTCGTTGGCCGAGAAGCAGTCATGCAGTTCGATCACCTGGAAGTCGGCGGGCCCCAGGCCGCTCTGGTCGTAAACCTTCTGCGCGGCTTGAACATTCATGTCGTAGCCGATGATGTTCTTGGCTGAACCGTCGAATGTCGACGCGAAGTCGGTGGTCATCGACTGGCCCACGATCTCGACCGCCTGCGCTGCCAGGCCGTGGTCGTCGACGAAGCGCTCCGACGCCAGCACCGCCGCCGCGGACCCGTCCGAGGTCGGTGAGCACTGCAGCTTGGTCAGCGGATCGGAGATCATCTTCGCCGCCATGATGTCCTCCAGGCTGTACTCCTCCTGGAACTGCGCGTAGGGGTTGTTCACCGAGTGCTTGTGGTTCTTGTAACCGATTTTCGCGAAATGCTCGGCGGTGGCGCCGTATTCGCGCATGTATTCCCGGCCGGCTGCCCCGAACATCCATGGTGCGACCGGAAACGCCAGTTCGTCGATCTCGGCCAGGGCCTTGATGTGCCGGCGCAGCGGCGACTCCCGGTCGTCGGCCCCACCGCCGAGGGATCCCGGTTGCATTTTCTCGAAGCCCAGCGCCAGCACGCAGTCGGCCAGGCCGCCCCGGATGGCCTGCGCGCCCAGGTACAGCGCGGTGGACCCCGTCGAACAGTTGTTGTTGACGTTGACGATCGGGATACCGGTCATCCCCAACTCGTAGAGCGCGCGCTGCCCGCAGGTGGAATCGCCGGCGACGTAGCCGACGTAGCCCTGCTCGATCCGGGCGTAGTCCACGCGCGCGTCCGCCAGTGCCTTGGTGCCCGACTCGCGCGCCATGTCGGGGTAGTCCCACCCCTCGCGCCGGCCCGGCTTCTCGAATTTGGTCATCCCGACCCCGACGACGTACACCTTGTTGGCCATACGAGCTAGTGTGCCGGTATGGCGCTTCGGGTCGTGCAGTGGGCCACCGGGTCGGTCGGCGTGGCCGCGATCAACGCGGTGCTCGAGCACCCCGACCTCGAACTCGTGGGCTGCTGGGTGCACTCAAAAGCCAAGGCGGGTAAGGACGTCGGGGAGATCATCGGCACCGAACCGATCGGGGTGAGCGCAACCGCGAGTGCCGAAGAGATCCTCGCCCTCGATGCCGACGCCGTCGTCTATGCCCCGCTGCTGCCCGACGTCGACGAGGTCGCCGCCCTGCTGCGGTCCGGCAAGAACGTCGTCTCCCCGGTGGGGTGGTTCTATCCCAGCGAGTCCGAGGCCGCGCCCCTGGAGGCGGCCGCACGGGAGGGCGGCGCCACCCTGCACGGCGCGGGCATCGGCCCGGGTGGTGCCACCGAACTTCTTCCCCTGCTGCTGTCGGTGATGTCCACCGGGATCACCCACGTGCGAGCCGAGGAGTTCTCCGACCTGCGCACCTACGGCGCCCCCGATGTGGTTCGCCACGTCATGGGATTCGGCGGACCGCCGGAGACCGCGCTCAAGGGCCCGATGCAGAAGCTGCTCAACGGCGGCTTCTTCCAGTCGGTGCGATTGGTCGTCGACAGGCTCGGGTTCAATGCCGACCCGCTGATCCGCACCAGCCAGCAGGTGGCGGTCGCGACCGCGCCCATCGAGTCGCCCATCGGGGTCATCGCGCCGGGTGAAGTAGCCGGCCGGCGATTCACCTGGGACGCCGTGGTCACCAACACCATCGTCGTCCGGGTTGCCGTCAACTGGCTGATGGGCGAGGAAAACCTGAGTCCCGCATGGTCTTTCGGCCCGGCTGGGGAGCGCTACGAGATGGAGATCCGGGGCCACCCGAACACCTTCGTCACCGTGAAGGGCTGGCAGCCCGACAGCATCGAGGACGGCTTGAAGAGCAACCCCGGCGTGGTGGCCACCGCCGCGCACTGCGTCAACGCGATCCCGGCGACCTGCGCTGCCGCCCCCGGCATCAAGAGCTTTTTCGATCTGCCGCCGCTGACCGGACGGGCGTCCCCCTTCCTGCGTCGCCCCCACTAGCATCGCGGCTATGTCGAGTCCCGTTGTCGCCGAGCAGTCCCGAGTGATTCCCGTGCCGCCCGCGGAAGCCTTCGCCCGGACTCCGTCGATGCCCCTGCCGACGTGACCTGGCGGTGGACCCTGCACCGCACATCAGCGCTCACCGCGCCGGCCCTGCCGGTGTTCGCACGGCTCTGGCGCGGCTATGCCCGGCAGTCGCTGGAGTCGTTGTCGAACTACCTTTCGGCCTGAGGCACCGCGTCGGAGAACCGCGCGAAATTGGCGGCGAATCGGTCGACGTCGGCCGCGTCATGCTGCACCGACAGCAGCCATTGCTCGACCTTGCCCCACGGCGGCAGGAACACCCCGTTGTTGTGCTGCATGAGCCAGTGCAAGTGGCCTAGTCGTGGGTCGATGTCAAGGAAGTCCCGGAACTCCCGCACCGGTTCGCTGCGGAAGGTGACGCAACCTTTGGCTCCCACCGTCACCACGTGCCAGCCGGTGCCGTGCTCGGCGATGGTCGCCTCCAACTCCGAGCGCAACCGCGCTGTCATTCGTTCGAGATGGGCGTAGGCGTCCGGGGTGAGCACTTCGGCGAGGGTGGCCCGAGTGGCGGCCATCGCCAGCGGGTTCGCGTTGAAGGTGCCCGCCTGCTCGTGGCTGCCGTCGGCGATGGCCGACATCACGGCGGTCGTCCCGCCGATCGCGGCGACCGCGATGCCGCCCCCCAATGCCTTTGCCAGACAGACGATGTCGGGTGTCACGCCGGATAGCGCAGTGACTCCGCCCGGCCCGGCGGTGAACCCGGTCTTGACCTCGTCATAGATCAGCAGCGCCCCGGAAGCTTGCAGGAGATCCCGGATGGCGGCCAGGTATCCCTCATCGGGAAGGATGATGCCGGCGTTCTCCATCACCGGTTCCACGATCATTCCGGCGATGCGGCCACGATGTTCCGACAGCGCGCGCGCCACCGCCTCCGGATCGTTGAACGGTACGACGACGACGAGATCCATTATTGCCGAGGGGATTCCGGTGTTGCCCGGCACCCGTATCGGATGCTCACGCGGGCCGATCTCGTCCGCGGAGGGAAGCACCGACACCTGGACCGAGTCGTGGTGGCCGTGGTAGCAACCCTCGACTTTGATGATCAGGTCGCGGCCGGTGACGGCCCGGGCCAGATGAATGGCGTCCATGGTCGCCTCGGTGCCGGAGTTTGCGAACCGCCATAGCGGTAGGCCGAAGCGGCGGCTCAGTTCGATTGCGATCCACAGGGCGTCCTCGGTGGGCTGGGCGAAGTGCGTTCCACGACGGACCTGTTCACTGACCGCGGCGACGATGGCCGGATGCCCGTGACCGGCGATGGTCGCCCCGTAGCCGCCGTGCATATCGACGTACTCCGTACCGTCGACGTCGAAAACTCTCGAACCGGCCCCGTGGCTCATCCACACCGTCTGCGGCTTGGTGATCTGCCAGCTTGAGGTGGCGCCGCCGACGAGATGCGCGCCGGCCCGTGCGATCAACTCGGTGCTGCGCGGCTGTCGAGCCACGAAAATTTCTTCCTGCTCGGCGATCAGATCCGCAATCGCCGGCCGGGTCGGAGTCTCGACAACTGGCATGTTGGTTCCTTCTCTACGGCCCCGGGCCAGCGCGGCGGAGGTTGAACGCCAGCGTAGGGCGTAACCGCGCCTTATTCACCCATCGGTTTCGGGCGCGAACTCATCCGCCTGGGCTGATCGCCGGGTGGCCGTGCTCATCCAGCGCCCGCGAGGCCAACTCGCGGCCCAGCGCGATCACCTCGGCGGCGCGGTGGAAATCCAGGCTGCGACAAGCGGTTCGGGGCACCTCGATGAGCAGGTCCGGTGGATAGGTGGCCATCTGGTGGC
>CAIOYU010000073.1 GCA_903862565.1 uncultured Actinomycetes bacterium
TTACGTCGGCCCACAGCCACGAAAAGCAGAATGCAGACGACGTCGGCGACGAAGGCCAGGACGGCGGTGCGGGTGGACGGAGCGGTACCGGTCGTCATGGTTTCCATCCAACCGCATGGTCGCGGTCGCTTCGCGATGCCGCGCGATCCGCAGGCGGTTAACGTGGCAACCAACCAGATTCGCACGGACCCGCTATCGGCCGAGCGGTGCCTCCTGGTTCCCAGACGACGTCGAAGCCTGGTCGGTCCGGTGGGTGTTCCTGCATCTGATCAGCGAACTGGCCCGCCACGCCGGCCACGCCGACATCATCAGGGAGAGCATCGACGGGGCCACCATGCGCGAACTGGTGGCTGCATCCGACTGAAGATGGTGGAGTGTCGGCTGATCGCGCGCACCCGGAACTCGCTGATCGCGATAGTATTTTTTAAGCCATGAGCGACGCGAGCGAGTACACCGTCGGCGACTACCTCCTCGACCGTCTCGCTGAACTCGGCGTCACCCACCTGTTCGGCCTGCCGGGCGACTTCAACCTGGAGTTCCTCGACCACGTCCTGGCTCACCGTTCCATCCGCTGGGTGGGCGGCGCCAACGAGCTCAACGCGGGCTATGCCGCCGATGGCTATGGCCGGTTGCATGGAATCGCGGCTCTGTTGACCACGTTCGGCGTCGGGGAACTGTCCGCCGCCAACGCGATCGCCGGCAGCTACGCCGAGCATGTGCCGGTGGTCCACATCGTCGGTGCACCCTCCAAGGACGCCCAGGCGGCGCGACGAGTCGTCCACCACTCGCTCGGCGACGGAGACTTCCAGCACTTCCTGCGGATGGCCCGCGAAATCACCTGCGCCCAAGCCGATCTCGAACCGGCCACTGCCACCCGTGAAATCGACCGGGTGCTGTCCG
Organism: uncultured Actinomycetes bacterium; assembly: GCA_903862565.1. Lineage (GTDB taxonomy): Bacteria > Actinomycetota > Actinomycetes > Mycobacteriales > Mycobacteriaceae > Mycobacterium. Next base: position 901 of record CAIOYU010000073.1, read on the forward strand.
AGGTGCGGGAGCGCAAGCGCCCCGGTTACCTCTTGCTGGCCACCGACGTGGCACGCTTCCCCGTCGAACCTCCGCCCGCGCCACTGCCCAGATATTCGGCGGGAACCAGCCCCCGTGCGCTGGCTCTGTTCAGAGAGGCTGCGCACGGACTCATCGCCGACCACCCGGTCACTGTCCTGGCCGATCTCCTGGTGCACCGACTCGGAGCCGTGGGGCGCCTCGAGGAGCTTCTGAGCGCCGACACCGTCGCCTACGCCACCCTGATGTGGGGCAAGAGTCTGCTCGACGAGAGTTCGCCGAACTACCTCGGCATCTACGCCGGGGCGGGAAGCAGCGACGCGGTGCGCCGCGCGGTTGAGGAGGCACCCGTGTTGGTCACCGCCGGCGTCCAGTTCACCGACCTCGTCAGCGGGTTCTTCAGCCAGCGGATCGACCCTGCCCGGACCATCGACATCGGCGCCGTGCAGTCGACGGTGGCCGGACAGATGTTCGCCCCGATCGACATCGACGCGGCGCTCGGGGAACTGGCCGCCATCCTGCGCGAGCGCGGAGTCACCTCACCGGCGTTGACCGCAGCCGAAGGTACAGACCCCGGGCCCGTGCCGCCCCCGAACGCCGCGCTGACCCAAAAGTATTTGTGGGACAAGCTGTCTGAAGCACTGACCCCGGGCAACGTCGTCGTCGCCGACCAGGGCACCTGCTTCTACGGCATGGCCGACCATCGGTTGCCACACGGAGTCACCTTCATCGGACAGCCCTTGTGGGGGTCGATCGGCTACACCCTGCCCGCTGCGCTGGGAGCGGCGCTGGCCAACCCGGGCCGACGCGTCGTACTGCTCATCGGGGACGGCGCCGCGCAGTTGACCATCCAGGAGATCGGGGTGATGGCCAGGGAGGGAATCGCGCCGGTGATCGTCGTGGTCAACAACGGCGGCTACACCGTCGAGCGCGCCATCCACGGCCCCGACGCCTACTACAACGACATCGTCGGCTGGCACTGGCCCGATCTGCCGCGCGCACTGGGCGTCACCGGCGCACTGACCCGCACCGTGCGCACGTGCGGCGAGCTGGACAGCGCACTCGCCGACGCGGCGGTCCACCACGATCAGATGGTCCTGATCGAAGCTGTTCTGCGTCCCGACGACGTACCGCCGCTGTTGGCGGAGTTGGCGCACGCCGCAGCAGCAGCCAACCAAAGACGAGCCAACTAACTCTGGGGCGGCGAATCGCCCCGCGTCAGGTCACCCGGCGTCGGTTCGACCGGCACGGCGTCCGGTTTGAGCGCGCCCTCGGTGCGGAACATGAAGAAGAAGATCACCCACCCGATCGTGGAGATGAAGATCCAGCTGACCAGCCGGTAGATCAGCATCGCCGAGATCGCGTCGGGCAGGGCCATCCCGCTCGACACCAGTCCGGGCACCAGCACCGCCTCGACGACGAGCAGGCCGCCCGGCATCAACGGGATCGATCCGACCGCGCGTGCGGCGGCATAGGCGACGGTCAGCCCCGGTAGGGACGGCGCGCCACCGGCGGCGTAGGCGGCGAGCGCCAGGCAGGCGACGTCGGCCACCCAGTTGAACAGCGACCAGCTGAACGCCTCGCCGAGTACCCGGCGGCTCAAGCTGACCGACTCCAACTGTGCGAGGGTCTCACGCCACTTGCGCAGTCCGGTCGCGGCAGGCTTCCCGCGCACGGAGTTGGCCCAACGGAGCACCTTCACGCCGATTCCGTCGATGAGTTCCGGGCGTGACGCGACCGCTTGCGCCAGCAGCAACATCGCGATCAAGCCGCCCAAGGTGAACAGCAGGGAGAACGGATTGTCCTTGGCGCCCAACAGAAATGCTCCGCCCAAGCCCAGGACCGCCAGGCCGACCACCTGAAGCGCCCCCGACATCACCAGCTGCCAGGACGCCACCACCGGTGAGGCGCCCCACTGGCGTTGCTGGCGGTAGACGAAGGTGGCGGAGAGAACCGGCCCGCCGGGGAGTGTGGTGCTCAGGGCATTGCCCGCGTAGAAGGCGGCCTCGGAGCGCCACTGTCGGACGGTGACGCCGGCCGACCGCAGCAAGGTCCGTTGGATCTGCGCGAAGCTGTGCATCGACATCATCGCCGCCAGTGCGGCGGCCAGCACCCACGACGGATTGGCCGAAAGCAGGCTCAGCCAGGCCTTGGACAACTGGTCCCACACCAGGCTCGCTTCGACGACCAGCACGATCAGCGCGACGCCGAGCAACGCCCACCGCACCCACCAGTACTTGGCCCTCGCGCTTGGGCGGCGTTCCTCGCGGGCCGAGCCGACCGGCGAGTTACCGACCACGATTTCAGGGTAGTCGCGCCCCAGTGGCCGATTAGGCTGACACGCATGCCGAGCAGTCGTGCACGCGACGATGCCCTGTGTGATGAGGGGGCCCTGGGTGATGACGGGGCCGTCGAACCACTGGTTCGAAAGACTGCGGCGTGGACCTGGCGGCTGCTGGTCATCCTGGCCGGCATCGTGGCGCTGCTGTGGGTGGTCGACCGCCTCAAGGTGATTGTCGTCCCGGTGGCGTTGGCGGTCATGTTGACCGCACTGCTGGTTCCCGCCGTCGACTGGCTCGATCGCCGGAGGTTTCCCCGCGGCGGTGCGGTGGCGCTGACGCTGCTGGCCAGTATCGCCGTCTTCGGCGGGATTCTGACTTTCGTTGTCAGTCAGTTCATTTCAGGTCTGCCCGATTTGGTGACGCAGGTCGAGCGCAGTATCGAGAGCGCCACCGACTGGCTCATCGGAGGCCCGCTGCACCTCAGTCGCGAACAGATCGACAGAGCCGGTGACACCGCGATCACGGCCATGCGGGACAACCAGGAGAAGCTCACCAGCGGCGCGCTGTCCACCGCAGCCACCCTGACCGAGATCCTGACCGGGGCGCTGCTGACGCTGTTCACCCTCATCTTCCTGCTCTACGGCGGTCGGCACATCTACGCCTTCCTGACCAAGATCGTGCCCGCTGCGAGCCGCGAGCGTGTTCGCGATGCCGGCCGGGCCGGCTTCCACTCGCTGATCGGGTATGTGCGCGCGACGGTTCTGGTGGCACTCGTCGACGCGCTCGGTATCGGCGCGGGCTTGGCGATCATGGGTGTTCCGCTGGCGCTGCCGCTGGCGTCGCTGGTGTTCCTGGGCGCTTTCGTCCCCGTGGTCGGCGCGTTGATCTCCGGCATGCTGGCCGTGGTGGTGGCGCTGCTGACCAAGGGCGTGGTCTACGCGCTGATCGTGCTCGGGTTGATCATCGCCGTGATGCAACTGGAAGGCCACGTGCTCCAGCCGCTGCTGATGGGCCGCGCGGTGTCGATCCACCCGCTGGCGGTGGTGCTTGCCATCGCGACCGGAGGAGTGCTGGCCGGGATCATCGGAGCATTGCTCGCGGTCCCGGCGGTGGCGTTCCTCAACAGTGCCGTGCGCGTGCTGATCGCGCCCGATCCAGGTGAGGAAGCGGCCGAGTTGGAGGCCGGTGGTGACGCACCCGTCGTGCATGCGGTGCCGGACACCGTCGCGCCCGCACCCCTGGACACTCCCGGGCGCTAGATCCGGCCTTCTCGGCGCAGCAGGTCCTGCGCGCTGACCCCGCCGCCCCGGGCGTTGAGTTGCTCGGTGGCGAGGGTGGTGTCGGCGTTCTCCGGACGGCTCACCGGGATGGCCCGGGTCTCGTCGGCGGCGATGTCCGCCGGCGGGTTTGGCAGGGTCGGGTGGGCGACCGTCGGGGTGACGATCGTCGGCTCGGCCGGCGGCCCGCCCGGTTCGGAGCGTCGCAGGCCCCGGTTGCGAAGGTCCCCGAGCCAGGAGGTCACGTCGCGTTCCTCTTTGGGTGGCTTGGCATCCGCCGGTGCGGCCGTGAAACGCGTTGTCGGCGCTTCACTGACCGGCGTACCCGGGGGGATGACTTCGGGTGCCGCGCGGTTGGGAATGCCCGTCGACCCGCCCCCGGACGAGCCCCCGGAGAACGCACCGACCAGTGCCGGTTTCGCCGCCGGCACGGTCACCCGCTTGTTCTCGTCGGGCAGTGTGGTTTCGCCGAGGCCGATCTTGTTCTGCAGGCGCTTCATCCACCGCGGTGCCCACCAGCAGTCGTCCCCGAGCAGTTTCATGACTGCGGGCACCAGGAA
>CAIOYU010000074.1 GCA_903862565.1 uncultured Actinomycetes bacterium
GCCGTCGATGATCGCCGGTCCAGCACCGACCTCGCGCAACGCCGCCGCCCGACCGTCGTGGCCGAGGGCTTCGAAGAGTTCAGCGACCGAACTGGCGAACTCGCGGTCGCTCATCTCAAAGCTCACCGCCACCGGGGCGTCGAGGCCGAACAGCTTGGCGCGACGCTCCATGATCTTGAGCACCGTGCGGATCGCGTCGAGGTCGCCGGTCAGGGCCGCGTGCCATGCGGCGGTCTGGAGTCGGTCGAGCCGGTCGCCCTCGACCTTCCGATACCGCTCAGCACCCTCGGCCTCGCGCCGGTCCAGCAGCCGCTCCACGGCCTTACGTGGGCCGCTGTGGTCGCGGTAGCCCAGCCGTGCGGCGATCGCGTCGTAGTCGAGCCCAGCGAGGCGTAACGCGAGAGCTTGCTGGGACCGCTCACGCTCGGGAGGTCGGCGACGCCGGATGTCTCGTGTGGACACGGGCGGCTCCTTTCGTCGGGACGATGTATGCGGGACGTGCATACGCCAGCTTGCAGGGAAGCAGTGCAGCGAAGCGAGGCAAGGGTTTTCACCGACTTCGGTAGGGAATCTGCCGGCGATGGGGGTCCGCGGTCGATGGAAGCACCGCCTACCTCGGACCTACGTCATTGCTACGTCAATCCCCGCCCACCGACCCGCCCGTGTAACCCCGCCTCGGAGTTCGGCCGCGGTCGATGGAACACCGCCTCCCCTCAACCCTCGTGTCTCACAGCCCACCGCCACTCAGGTCGGAGGTTTTCGGGAAGTCCTGCGCCTCGGTGAGCCCCCACTCCCAAAAACATGACCTACCCCTCTTTGTGAGGGGTATAGGTATTCGGGAGGCCGTTGAAATGGGAATACACCGATTTCGTGGCGGATTTACCGAAAACCCTAGACACCCCTTGGGCTGCGGATATACCGAAAACCCTCCGACTTCCCGAAAACCCCCGAAGCAAAAGCGCTCCCAAAGCCGACTCCCCGAAAACCTCGACGGTATAGACGGAGGTTTTCGGGAAAGTCGGTCAGGCGAACGGGTCGGTCGGTGTGACCTCATCAATGTCACTGCGGGTGTCGGGACGTTCGGCTGCGTACCACCGGGACCACGCCTCGGACCACGCCTCGCGGCTGGGCTGCTTGAGGCCGAGCGTCGATGCCACCAAGTCGGCTGCCTCGCCCTTGTTGGTTTTGTCGGTAGCGCGACCTTCCCTGCGCAACCGGCACAGCGTTGTCAGGTAGGACTCCACGGCTGCGTCGTACTTGGGCGAGCCGACCACCGAGATGCCGCCGCGAGGACGCCCACCCCCGCGCGGGTCGGGCATATCCGCCCCTGCGGAGTCCAAACCCTTAGGCGGGTGGACGACCCATGACAGCGACTCCTCGGTGTTGCCGCCTGCGTCTACGACCCGCTGGCCACGCTTGTCGAGCACCGGGGCCGAGCACATGGTGAACACTCCCCAGCGGCGCAGGTTGTCGCGCTTGATGTCCTCGGAGTCGCCGTTGTCGGCACCGCTGGACAGGACAGTCTCGCGTCGTACGTTTCCCGGTCGGTCCTTGTGAATCCACAGCGATGAGGTGCCGCCGTGGCCGGGGGTGAACGGGGTCATGCTAAACACGCGAACCATCGTGCCGTTGACGACGCGCATCTTTGCGAACGCGCCGACCGCTCCCAGGCGGCGACTCTCGGCGTTCTTCGCGAGGTGGTCGATCACCACCACCGCCGCGCCAGCGTGAGCGAGCGGAGCCATCACTTCGCGGTTTACGTTGGTGAACTCGTCGTTGTCGTTGGAGTTGGCACCGAACATCGGCAGCAGCTCCCCCATGCTGTCGATCACCACCATGTCGGGCTTCACCTTGACCAGCTCGGCCACCGCCGCCTTGATGTTCTCGGCATCGAGCGGTTCCAGGTAGAGGAACCGCGCAGGGTCGCGCAGCACCGCCACCGGGACACCCATCATCCGCAGGCGACTCACTACATCGGCTGCGCCGTTGTGGTCGAGGTCGAGGAACACGAACCGCCCACCGCCACAAAGCACCTCGGCACCGGCCGCCAGGGCGATCCACGTCTTCGCGGTCTCGGGGTCGCCGTAGATGACGTTGCCCTTGCCCTTGTAGAACAGGCACTTACCGTCGCGCCGGGTGAGCACGGTCGGCATAGGCTGGTGGATGCCGCCGTCGAGCAGTGTCTCGACGTTCAGGAACAGCCCACCGGGACCGGCGTTGTGGTCGGAGTGGTCAGTGTCGTCGCGGCTACGGTCGGCGGCGATCTCTTTCGCCCTCTGTTTGATCTGGGCTTGGGCTGCGTCGCGGATGGCTGCGGCTTCCAGTTGCAGCGCGTAGACCTCCTCGTGCGGCAACTCCGCGCCGAGCACGGCGATCTCAGCATCGGTGGCGAAGTTTGACACCTCGCTGCCCTTGAAAACCAGCTTGGGGAGATTCTTGGCCGGATCGCGCTGGGCGTTGAACCGGGCGATCTGCTCGGCGAGGTCTCTCGCCCACTTGTAGCGCACACCCGCGAGCGAGGTGGCTGCAAAGCGTTGGCAGTCGTACTTCTTGGTGCGCGCCAGTCGCTCGTCCTCGCTCATCACAGACGCTGCGGCCTTCGCTGGCCCCTTGCCAAACGGGTTGTCGGGGTAGACCTGAATTGTCTTGCCGTTACCCAGCGTGACGAACTCAGGTTGCGGCGCAGCAGGATTGGGAGTGTTAGTCTGGGTCATCGTCATCGGTTCCTTGCCAGTCTGATGGTGGTGTTCGGGTGTTTTTAGCCCCCCGCTTGGTGGTGCGAGCGGGGGCAC
>CAIOYU010000075.1 GCA_903862565.1 uncultured Actinomycetes bacterium
ACAAGGGAATTGGCCGCAGTCGCAGAGCACCGCCGACACGGCGGCGAGGCGGTGTTCCTCGATGACCGCGACGGACGAACCTGGATCATCCTCGCCGCCGGTTCAACCGAAACCGCCCTGATGCCGACGCACGACATCCCTGCGACTGTGAACGGGCTACTGACGTTCAACGAGAGCAACGCGATGTTCGCCGCCGCACTGGCGTGGGCGCAGGGTGTCGACACCGGGATAATCCGGCGCGCATTGGGCGCTTTCCATAACTCCCACGAGCAGAACCCGGGCCGCTACAACTTCGTTGCCGACCTGCCTTTCGAAGTGTTGATCGACTTCGCCCACAACCCCGACGGTGTGCGGGGAGTCTGCGCTGTCGCGTCCGCGCTGCCCGTCGCCGGACGCCGAATTGTGTGCAGTGTCAATGTGGGAAGCCGCCATCCTTCTCACGTCACGGCGGCCGCACCCATGCTGGCCGGGTGCTTCGACGAATTCGTCCTCGGTTGCGACCCGAAACTCGTCGGCTCATGCCCCGACTACGCCGGCGAAAGACCTGCGGACACGATGGTGGCACGATCCCGCGGCTTACTGCTGGATCAGGGTGTCGACGCTGACCGAATCACCACCGAGACCGATCCCCGGGAGGCTGTCCGTACCGCATTGGGCCTGGCTCGTTCCGGTGACCTGCTTGTCCTGATGGTGGATCACGACACAGCACGGCCGGTCATCGAACAGTGGCGATCCCGCCAGGCGCAGCACTAGCAGTTCATGCCCCGGGCATCCCGTTGGGCGCGGCCTCATTTATGTACGGGTCAAGGATCAGCCGAAAGAGCTGCGACCATTCCTAGACCAAAAGCCTCTCTCACCTCCTAGACTGATCGTCGGAATCTGTGCATACTCTGAGTTCCCGTCATCAAATTGGTTAGGAATCCCCTGTGAGCGCTTCCCTTCCCGAGTCCGCTGTCGCAATCCCGAGTGTTGAACCCGGTCACGCCAGACACATAGGACGGGTCGGGGCGTTGGCGGTAGCTCTGGGTATCGGCGTGGCGGTGGCGTGGATGCCGGCGTTGGCCCACGCAGACACGACGGGGTCATCGGGCTCCACAGGGACGGCCGATCAGGGGTCGACCGCCGCTACCACCCCCAAGACCGTGACGCGCGGCAGCGTGCGTTCCGGTGCCACCCGTTCGGGCGGCCGAAGCGAGTCCGATTCGTCGGTATCGACGGCTCCGTCGCACGCGCGCGGAAGAGCGGCCGCCGACGTGGCAGCACCCGCGGCCGGGCAGCGCCGCAACGCCCGAACGGCTCCGCCGACGGCGGCACCGGTCACGATCCCGGGCCCGCTAACTGTTACGACGCCGGTGGCGAATCCGGAACCCGTTGTCGCTCCAGCCCAATCGACGCACGTGCCGGCGGTTGACAACACTCCGCCAGCGGTCACCCAGCTACCCGCTGCGACGGTTCCGGCGATCGTCTCGACCAAGGTCGCCGCCACGGCGGCCGCCCCGGCGATGGCGGCCACTCCGACAGCAGGTGCGGTGGCTGGTGTGCGCTCCACGCTGTTGGGGTGGCTGGGTTCTGGTGGTGGTGGGGGTGCGCCGGGGGCGGGGCCGTTGGCGTGGTCGTTGGTGGCGGCGAGTCGCCGGGAGTTGGGGGCGCGGCCGTCGTCGGTGGCGCCGGCGGCGGGTGTGACCACGGGTGAGGGTCCGTCTGCGGCGGCGGTGGTGGCGGTGGCGGGTCCGGCGGCGGCGGTGGGGGCTACGCCGATCAAGGATTTCATTCGGATTTTCATCGGGAATGGCACGGCGACCAATCCGAACGCGGGCTTGTTGTTCGGTAATGGTTTCTCGTATGACGCGGCGACGTGCGCGGGGACGACGGCGTGCACCGGTGGGCGTGGCGGCTATCTCGTGGGTAACGGCGGTAACGGCTGGAACGGCGGCGCGGGTGGGTCGACCGGTCTGTTCGGTGATGGCGGTAATGGCGGGGCGGGGGTCTCCGGTGCGGTCGGGACCGCCGGCGGTAACGGCGGGGTGGGGGGTCTGATCTGGGGCCGCGGCGGTAACGGCGGGGCCGGTGGTTCCTCCAGCGGTGCCGGTGCCACCGGTGGTGCCGGTGGCGGCGGTGGCGGGACCGGGGTGGTCGCGGTGGTCGGCTGGGCCGGGGACGGTGGTGCCGGTGGTGATGCCACCGGGACCGGCGGGATCGGTGGGCGTGGCGGTGCCGGCGGGTCGACCGGGTTGTTGTCGTTGATCGGTGATGCCGGGGTAGGTGGTGCCGGTGGTGCGGCCATCGGGGACGGCGGGGTCGGTGGCCGTGGTGGTGACGGCGGGAACAAGGGTGCACTCTCGGCCATCGGGGATGGCGGCAACGCCGGAAACGGTGGGGCTGGTGTGCGGGCCGGCGGTGCCGGTGGTGACGGCGGTGTGGGTGGTCTGTGGTGGGACGGCGGCGGTAACGGCGGCTCCGGCGGGGATGCGTTGATCGCCTCCGGTGCCGGAGGGGCCGGCGGTAACGGCGGCAGCGTGGGCCGGTTGTCGATCGCCGGCGGCGGCGGCGACGGCGGGGCCGGCGGGGACACCCTGGGCGTGGGGATCGACGGGGTCAACGGCGGGGCCGGTGGGGCCGGCGGTAACGGCGGCAACAACTCGAAGATCTTCCCGTTCCCCAACGAGGACAACGGCAACGGTCACGGCGGGGCCGGTGGACGCGGCGGGGACGGCGGTCTGGGCGCGGACGGTGGAGACGGCGGCCTGGGCGGTCACGGCGGTAACGGCGGGGTGTTCCTGGGCAACCCCGGTGACGGCGGGATCGGTGGCCGCGGCGGGAACGCCGGGGGCGGCACCGCCGGCAGCAACGGCCTCAACGGCGATCCGAACTTCGTCATCAACTACGGCAACGGCGTCGGCGGCGGCCAGGACGGCACCGCCGGGTCCGGGGGCGGCACCGGTGGTAACGGCGGCAAGGGCGGCGACGCCGGGACCGCACGCTTGATCGTGTTCAAGCCTGTGGTCGGCCACGCCGGGGACGGCGGAGACGGCGGCAACGGCGGCACCGGCGGAGTCGGGGGCAACGGCGGGACCGGCGCCAACGGCATCGCCAGCCACATCGACGGCGCCAACGGCGGTAACGGCGGCGGTAATGGCCTCGGCGGGGCCGCCGGTAAGGGCGGCGCGGCCGGCACCGGCACCGACGGGGTCGCCGGCAAGGACGGCACCGGCGGGGGCACCCCCACTGCCGGCGGTAACGGCGGTAACGGCGGTACCGGCTTCAACGCCACCACCGCGGGCACCCGCGGCGGCAACGGCGGCGCCGGCGGCAACGGCGGTGCGGTGGGCAACGGAGGTATCGGCGGGGCCGGTGGCACCGGCGCCGACGGCACCGTGGGCACCACCGGAGCCACCGCCGGCGACCCAGGTGTCAGCGGCGGTAACGGCGGGGCGGGCGGTAACGGCGGAGCCGGCGGTAAGGGCGGCTCCACCTCCGGTAACGGCGGCGCCGGCGGCAACGCCGGGGCGGGCGGCCGGGGCGGAATCGGCGGGACAGGCGCCGACGGCAAAAACGGCACCAACCCCGGCGACCCCGGTCAGAACGGCGGCA
>CAIOYU010000076.1 GCA_903862565.1 uncultured Actinomycetes bacterium
GCTGGCCGACCCGGCGGCCGCGACCGCGGCAGTCACCCAGGCCCAGAGCACCGTCACGATCCTGAACCCGAAGACGGAGTCCGTCGCGGTGGGCACCGGCGGTCAACTGATCTCCGGCACTTCACCGGACGGCACTCAATCACGCAGCCTGCTGTCCTTCACCGAGGGCAAGGCCGCCTCGACCATCGAGTTCACCGGACCGCTCAACGACCCGGTCCCCATCGATATAGCGATCGAGATCGGCGGAGCACAGGACGCGCTGATCAAGAGCAAGATGGGCACCTAAACCGGCTCAAACCCGTTCGAGGAACTCGACGATGAGCCGCCCGACCTCGTCGGGCTGTTCGAGTTGCAGGAAGTGTCCGGCGCCCTCGACGACGCCGACGTCGCTGCCGGGTGGCAGCACCGGCCGGACGTAGCGCGTGAATTCGGCTGTCATGCAACCGTCTTCGGCTCCGTGCAGGTACAGCGTCGATAGCTGCGGCTGCCGTGTCCACCAGCGGTGCAGATCGGCGTAGCGGGCCGGCGGGCGGGATTGGCGGATCGTCGCCCGGTAGACCCCCAGCGCGGCACGCCAATATTCAGGTGCACCGATCGCGGTGTCGACATGACGCAGGTCCTCCGCGACCTCAGCGGCGGGGTATCCGGGCGACCAACGGCGCCACAGCAGTGGGACGATCCACGACGTCGACCTTTCCGGAAGCACCGGTAACTGGAAATAGCCGATGTACCAACTGCGCACGAGTTGAGCCGGGGCCAGGCGCAGTAAGGGAAGACGCTCCGGGCCGCCCAGCGTCGCCGCGGGCGGCACCGACATGACCACCGCCTTGCGAAACGGGCTGTCAGGCATGGCCGCCAGGCCGGTCGCCACGACCGCGCCCCAGTCGTGGCCGATCACCACGTCGGCGTCGGTGGATCCACGTCGTGAGGTGCTGCACTCAGCCAGGACCTGCAACGCGTCATCCATCAGCGCGCCGAGGTGGTAGGCGCGATCGGCGGGCAGCGCCGACGGCGCATAGCCCCGCATGAACGGTGCCACCACCCGGTACCCGGCAGCCACCAGGTGCGGGGCAAGCTTGCGGAAGCCGTAGGCGGTATCAGGAAAACCGTGCAGGCAGAGCGCTATTGGGCCGTCCTCCGGCCCCCAGATCAATGCCTTCAACTGCACAGTCGGGGCTTGCACGTCGAGCATGCGCGGCTCGGTCATCCGGTCTCCCTCAGATCTGCTCGAACGCCGCGACGAGCCAACGCCCATCGACCTTCTCCATGCTTACCCGGACCGTGGACGCGGTGACGGCGGGCTTTTCGGTCCCGACGGTCATCGTCTGATCGACATAGGCCAGGACCAGAACTCGGTCGTCCTCCGCAGAGACCACCGCGGCGGACGGCACCTGCGCGGTGGCGGTGATCGTGCGCTGCCTGGCGTCCGGGATCACCACGGTCTTGATCAATTGGGTGTAGTCGTCGAGAAAGCGTCCGGTCAGGCGATCCCGCGCGGCATCGAGGTCCTTCTCGACGGTGTCGGGCCGGTAACTGAGCATGGCGACGATGGAGTCCCGGGCTGCCTGCATGGCCCCCAGGCCTGCCCGGTCGGCCGAGCGCCGTGAGTGGTCGTCCCAGAACAGCCAGGCCGCGCTGATGATGAGCAGTGCCGCCACCGCCCCGGCCAGTACCCGGCGATTGGGCCTCATCGGATGAACTCCACTGCAGCGACTTTGAAATCGCCGCCGACATCGGTGACGGTGACCCGGGTGCGCCAGGTCCGCGGCTGGTTTTCGGGCACACCCCGATTGGAGGTCATGACGGTCAGTGCGACCAGCACCCGGCCCTCGTCGCCGCCGGCCGTTTCCAGTCCGGCCTCGGAGATGGTGCCCGCCGACGTCGACTGCGCTTTCTTCGCGGCGTCGACGAAAGACTGGGTGTTCTTGGCGAAGTCTTCGCGGAAGGTTCCGGTCGACGAGTCCAGGATGCGTTGCACGTCTTGATCGACCTGCCGATGGTCGATGGTGGTGAGGTTGACCATGCCCTCGCTGGCGGCCTGAACCATCGAGGCGTTGCGCGCTTCGATGTGGCGAGCCTGTCGGTCCCGGTAGAGCCCGAAGAGGTTGAGAGCCACCAGCGCGACAAGGCCCGCGAAGACCAGCCTGGTGGGGCGCGCGCGGCTCACCGCCCAGAGGCTACCGCGCATCGCTGCGGGTAACGTGCACCTCATGACGGCACCGGTCACCGTGGAGTTCCGCGGCGAGGGTGGGCTGACCCTGGTCGGCGACGAGTGGAATGACCCGCGCAACCCAGAAGCCCCTACCGGCCAGCCCACCATTCTGATGCTGCACGGCGGCGGCCAGAATCGCTTCTCCTGGAAGAACACCGGACAGATATTGGCCGACAAGGGTTTTCACGTCATCGCCCTCGATGCACGCGGTCATGGCGACAGCGACCGCGCGCCGGGGGGCGAGTACACCGTGCAGGTTCTGGCCAGTGACGTGCTGGCCGTGCTGGCTCAGATCGGCCGGCCGGTGGCGTTGATCGGAGCCAGCATGGGTGGGCTGACCGGCATTCTGGCCGCCCGCCGAGCAGGTCCCGATGCCGTGACGAAACTGGTGCTTGTGGACATCGTTCCGCGCTTCGAGAGTGTCGGCACCCACCGCATCCGCGACTTCATGAGCCGCCATGTGCATGGTTTCGACACTCTGGAGGAGGCCGCCGACGCGATCGCGACGTACCTGCCGCACCGCACCCGGCCGCAGAACACCGAAGGGCTCAAGAAGAACCTGCGCCACCGTGACGGCCGCTGGCACTGGCACTGGGATCCGGCGTTCGTCACCTCGGTACGCCCCTCGGCCGACGATCAGTTCGCCGACATCGAGGAACTGGAACGGGCGACCGGCGAGTTGCAGATCCCGATCCTGCTGATCCGCGGGAGGCTCTCCGATGTGGTGAGTCAGGAAGGCGTGGAGGACTTTCTGGCCAAGGTGCCGCATGCGGAGTTCGTCGAACTCACCGACGCGGGCCACACCGCGGCCGGTGATGACAACGATGCGTTCAGCGACGCCGTCGTCACCTTCGTATCGCGGTAGTCGCGTCCAGCGTCAGCCCTGCAGCATCCAGAACGCAAGTTGCTTACCGCCGGCGTCGCGCAGGCCTATCCCGGTCACGGCTGTGCCGGGCGCGAAGTCGAACGCCACGTGTCCGCTGACCGATTGTCCTTGCGCCAGTTCGCCGTAGGTGATTCCGGGCCGAACCGCACCGACCGCCGGCGCGATCCCGGCTCCGTCCGGGGTGCGGGCGACGAAGTAGAAACCGTTGACGGTCGTGAC
>CAIOYU010000077.1 GCA_903862565.1 uncultured Actinomycetes bacterium
CGGCAGTGTCAGACTGTTCCCCGTGTCCGAACCCGGTTCCCGCACCCTGAAGGCTCTCACCACACCCCGCGCCGCCGCGCTGGCCGGCGTCCTGTTCGCGGTGTTGTTCGGTGCGGCCATCATCCTGATCCGCACCTCGATACCCGAAGGCGCCCAGCCCGGCGCGGAGTGGCTGACGGCCGGCAACTCCAAGATCCGGCTCGCCGCGGAGATGATGCCGTTCGCCGGTATCAGCTTCCTGTGGTTCATCGGCGCGGTCCGCGCCAATCTCGGCCAGTACGAGGACAGGTTCTTCGCCACCGTCACCATGGGCAGCGGCCTGCTGTTCCTGGCGATGATGTTCGTCGCGTCCGGCGTGGGCGCAGGACTGGCCGCCACCAACTCCGCCATCGGGGAGTCGATCGGCGGCTACGGTATCGGGGTCTTCGGCCAGATGCTGCTGCTCAAGTTGACCAAGACCTATGCGCTGCGGATGGCCGCGGTGTTCATGATGTCGCTGGCCACCATCTGGCTGCGGACCGGTGTGATGCCGCGCTGGCTGGTGTACCTGACCTACGCATCGGCGCTCGCCCTGATGATCGGTGGCGATGTCAGCATGTGGCTGACGCTGGCGTTCCCGGTCTGGGTGCTCATCGTCAGCGCGGTGATGCTGGCCGCGGCGGGAGTGTTCGGACGGCGTCGCGATCACTAGGGTGCGTTGGGCCGGTGTCTTCTGGCTGGCCCTGCTGGTGTGGGCCTGCGGCATCCTGTGGTTGTCGTCGCTGACGCCCGACGAATTGCCGTCCGCGGCGCACCTGGTGTGGGACAAGGTCAACCACTTCGTGGCGTATGCGCTCGGCGGATGGCTGGCTGCCGGGGCGCTGCGCCTGTCGCGCCCGTCGGCTCCGGCCGTGGGCGTGATCGTCGCCGCCGTCCTGCTCATCTCCGGTTTCGGTGCCGCCGATGAACTGTGGCAGGAGTACACCCCGGGCCGCAGCGGAGGCGACGGCTACGACTGGATCGCGGACACCCTGGGTGCCGTCGCCGGTGCGGCCCTCAGCCTGTGCACTCGGCGCCAACGGTCGCGCTGAGTGTGCTTCAGCGGCGGCTCTGAGGGCTGAAATCCCGCCCTGGACGCACTCTCGTTGGAGCAGGGGCATGGGCAGGTGGGCCGGGGATGGGGATCGGGCTGGTGTCCTCGATGTCGTCCGCGTGGAAGGCGGGCCACCAGATCGCCGGGCCGATCAGGGTGAACAGCGCGGGGATGACGACGGTGCGCACCACAAAGGTGTCCAGCAGGATTCCCAGCCCGACGATGATGCCCAACTGCGTCAGGGCGATCAGGGGCAGGACGCCGAGGACGGCGAACACCGCGGCCAGCACGATCCCTGCACTGGTGATGACCGCACCGGTCGCCGACACCGCACGCACGATGCCCCCGCGGGTGCCGTAGTCGGGCGTCTCCTCGCGGGCCCGGGTAACCAGGAAGATGGTGTAGTCGACGCCGAGGGCGACCAGGAACAGCACCGCGAACAGTGGTGTGGTGTTGTCCAGTGCGGGGAAGCCCAACAGGTGCACGCTGACCCAGCCGCCCATCCCCAGCGCGGCCAGAGTGGACAGTGCGGTCGCCGCGACCAGCACCAGCGGGGCCAGGGCCGCGCGCAGCAGCACATAGAGCACTGCGAGCACCACGGACAGGATCGCCGGTATCACCACCCACTGGTCACGGATCGCTGCCTTGCGGGTGTCCAGTGCCTGTGCGTCGGACCCGCCGACGAGTGCCTCCGGGTCTGCCTCGCGCACCGAATCGCGCAGTGCCTCAACGGTGGTGAACGCCTTCTTCGACGCCGGCTCGGCGTCGAGCACCACCTGCCACTGGGTCAGCCCGGTGTCGGACACTCCGGCCGGGGTCACCTCGGCGATACCCGCGGTCGACTGGATCGCCCCCGCCACCGCGTCGGCACGGTCCGTGCGGGCGATCACCTTGGTCGGGTCGGTCATCCCGCCGGGGAAGTGCTCGGCCAGGGTCTTGAATCCGGTGACCGAGTCCGCCTTCACCCGGAACTGGTCGATCAGCGAGAGGCCGATCGGCAGAGTGATCACCAGTGCGGCCAGTGCGGCGAGGACGGCGATCGACACCGCGGCCACCCGTCCGGCGTGCCCGGACACCCAGTCGGCCACCCGGTGCCAGGCCCCGGTGGTGGTGAGGTCTTCACTGTCGGGTTGAGGCACGAAGGGCCAGAACAACTTCCGGCCGAACAGCGCCAGCAGTGGTGGCAGCATCAGCAGCACGAAGAAGGCCGCCACCAGTAGTCCCGACGCCGCCTGGACGCCCAGGCTGCGGGTGGTCGGGGACGACGCCAGTAGCAGGGTGAGCAGGGCCAGCACCACGGTGGCGTTGCTGGCCACGATCGCCGGGCCGGCATGGCGGACCGCGATCTGCAGCGCCTGCCGGTGGTTCGCCGACGCCGAACCGGGCCGGCGCAATTCCTCCCGATAGCGCGAGATCAGAAGCAGCGCATAGTTGGTTCCCGCGCCGAACACCAGCACGCTGGTGATCCCGGTGGTCGATCCGTCACCACCCATCCCGGTGGCCTCGGCGATCGCGCCGCCGGCGACCGCAGCCACCCGGTCGGCGAAGGCGATCACCAGCAATGGCACCAGCCACAGAACCGGCGAGCGATACGTGATGATCAGCAACAGGGCCACCACTGCGCCGGTGACGGCCAGCAGGGTGACGTTGGCACCGGAGAACGAGTTCGCGATGTCCGCGCCGAACGCCGGTCCGCCCGTCACGTTGGTCACCAGGCTGCGGGGCAGGCCGTCCTCCGCGGCGGCGCGCAACGCCGTCACCGTGTCGGACAGTTCGAACCCGGTGAGATCCGGCCGCAGCGCCAGCGGTGCCAGGGCGGCCTTGCCGTCGGCGGAGGGGATCGGCGGCACCGGCGGTCCCGCGGCCACGCCGTCGACCGCGGCCATGCGCTCACGGGCCAGTTGCGCCGCGCGCAGGTCCTCCGGCGTCAGCGACCCGCCGTTGTCCTTGGTGACCAGCAGGATCACCGGCGCGGTATCGCCGCCGGGGAACTGCTTGGTCAACTCGGCCACCCGGGCCGACTCTGCGGTGGGCGGCAGCACGACCGGCGACTGCTCGGCCGACGAACTCTGCGGTATCAGCCCCAGCAGGCCGCCGCCGATCAACGCAACGGCCAGTGCGATCACCCAGGAGAATTGTCCCGACACCAGTCCGCCGAAGCGTTGCCACAGCGGTTGGCGGACCTCGGGTGCGCGGTGCATGCCGACCATCATCGCCTGTGGCTAAGGTCGTCTGCGTGCTGGACACCCTCGCCGTGGAGAACTACCGGTCATTGCGCCGTCTGGTGGTTCGGCTGGGTCGGTGCACGGTGGTGACCGGACCCAATGGCAGCGGGAAGTCAAACCTTTACCGCGCCTTGCGATTGCTGGCGGATTCGGCCCGCAACGGCGCCGTCAACGCGTTGGCTCGAGAGGGTGGGCTGGCCTCGACGATGTGGGCCGGCCCCGGCCGTACCGGCCCGGTGAGTCTCAAACTCGGCTTCGCCGGCCGGGACTTCGGCTACGCCGTCGACCTCGGGCTGCCTCAGGACGGCTACACGGCGTTCGGCCTCGACCCGGAGATCAAGGCCGAAGCGGTGTGGGCGGGTCCGGTGCTGCGACCGTCGGCGCTGCTCGCCGAACGGGGCGGACCATTGGTGCGGATCCGTGACGGCGCGGGCGACTGGTTCACCGCCGCCAAGGGGTTGCGCCCGTTCGACAGCATGGTCAGCGAGTTGGCCGATCCGCAGGCCGCGCCGGAGCTGATGCTGCTGCGCGACAGGATGCGGTCCTGGCGGTTCTACGACCACCTCAGGACCGACGCCGCGGCGCCCGCCCGGGGGCCCCGGATCGGCACCCGCACAACGATTCTGAGCCATGACGGTGCCGACCTCGCGGCGGCCTGGCAGACCATCAAGGAGATCGGCGACGCCGGCGCGCTGGTCGAGTCGGTGGATGCGGCCTTCCCCGGCAGCCGGGTCGAGATCCGGGTGGGCGACCTGTTCGAGCTGACACTGCATCAGCCGGGAATGAACCGGGCGCTTGGTGCTGCCGAACTCTCCGACGGCACCCTGCGGTACCTGCTCCTGACCGCCGCGCTGCTCACGCCCCGGCCCGCCGAGTTGACCGTGCTCAACGAACCGGAGGCGAGCCTGCACCCCGACCTCATCCCCGCGCTGGCGGGCCTCATCGCGCGCGCCTCGGAAGGCTCCCAGATCGTCGTCGTCACCCATTCCGAGCCGCTGGTGCGGGCACTGGAGGCGGTCCGGGACGAGTTGGGTGAACACACCGGAGACGACCTGAGTCTGTTGCGGCTCACCAAGGAGGACGGGTACACGGTGATCGAGGGCCAGGGCCTGCTCGACGAGCCCGCCTGGCACTGGCCCGGCCGCCACTGACGCGGGTGGTCCGGGTGGACGTGCGGGATCGTGGGGGATGATGTGACGATGACAGCCCCACTGGTCGTTTCGCGCCGGACCTGGTTGGCCATCGCCGCCGCCGCCGCTGCCGGTGCGGTCGCGGGGTGCGGATCATCGGTACGACCGTCGGCCGGTGTGTCGCCGACCTCGGCCACCGCGTCCCCGACCCGGGCCCCGATCGCCGACGTGACTGCTGCGCTGGCCGAGTTGCGTGCGGGGAACAAGCGTTTCGTCGACGGTAAGACGATCCATCCCGACGACTCGCCGGAGGCACGCAGAGCGGTGTCGACCGGACAGAAGCCCTTCGCTGTCGTGCTGGGCTGCTCCGACTCCCGGGTGTCCCCGGAGGTGATCTTCGATCAGGGTCTCGGAGACCTGTTCGACGTGCGGGTGGCGGGCAATGTCGTCGACACCGTCGGACTTGGCAGCATCGAATACGCGATCGACGACCTGGCAACCCCTCTCATCGTGGTGCTGGGTCACCAGAACTGCGGGGCGGTGACAGCGGCAGTGAAAGCCCTTGGCCCCCATACCGACCCGGCAGGCGATATCAACTCCATCATCAGCGCCATCGCCCCGGCGGTGGCCGTGGCCCGGCAGCGCCCGGGCGATCTGCTGACCAATGCCGTGCGGGCCAACGCCGAACGCTCCCGAGACCAGATCCTGGCAGCCCCCACGGTCAAGGCGTCGCTGGACTCCGGCGCCGTGAAGGTCGTCACCGCCTACTACAGCCTCGATGAGGGCACGGTCGAGTTCTGGTAGGTCCTCGGATCTGCTCTGACCGCTGGGGCGCGCTCGGCCGGCCCGCCTATCCTGGTCAGCTATGACCGAACCTGAGCGCAAGCCGAGCGTGATGCCGATCGCGATCGCGCTGGCAGTGGTAGGGGTGCTGCTGATCGGGATGGTGGTGTCGCGGCTGATCAAGGGCGACGACGTTCCCGAAGAGGCTCTGGTCGGGCGCGCGGTCGTCGCGCAGAACGACGCCCTGCAGCGCGAGAACTACCCCGATTTCCGTCGCTACACCTGCGCTGCGCAACAGGGTGCCGAGGCGCAGGTGCTCGATGATCAGCGAAAGTCCAAGGCAGCCAAGGGCAACCGCGTCGTCGACGACGTCAAGGACATCGCGATCGACGGCGAGCGTGCCACCGCCACCGCGGTGTACCACTTCGAGAAGTCACCGGACAGCAAGGTCACGGCCCCGATGAATTTCATTAGGGAAAACGCGACGTGGACGGTGTGCTCGCCGGGACCGCGGTAGATCCGTCGATCCTCAGCCGCGGGCGAACTCGGCGGCGATGCCGACCGAGAACGCCAGCGCGACCAACACCATGACCACCGTCGTCAGCGGGATGAGGTAACGCGACAGCGGCGTCTCCCCGGTTGACACCGTGTGCTGCACCCGCAGATAGCGCGCCCGCACGACGAACAGGCCGACGACTCCGCCGAACGCCGTGAGCAGTACGCCCGGGTAGGGCGGGAAGTCCTCGGCGACGCTCCACCTGATGGCCAGGGCGCCCACGGTGATCAGGCTCAGCGAGGTGCGTCGCCAGGCCAGGGCGGTCCGCTCGGCCTGGTCTCCCGCCTCGTTCGGTTGCACGGCTACCCGGCCTCGGCCAGGTAGATGAGAACCGCGGCGGCCGCGATGACGATCGCGACCCCGGCGATGAGCAGTCGCGGCAGCGGGTCGTAGGGCAGCGGCCGCCGCTCCCGCATCGCGCGTTCGGCGCGGTCCCAGCGCCAGTAGGAGCCGACCGTCACCGCCAGGGACAGCACCAGCAGCAGTGCGGTGATACCCAGCCGCATCGGCCGGGGCCCGAAGTCGTGGATCAGACCGGACAGCGCGACCGCACCGGCCAGCAGGCCCAGGCCGGTGCGCAGCCAGGCCAGAAACGTCCGCTCGTTGGC
>CAIOYU010000078.1 GCA_903862565.1 uncultured Actinomycetes bacterium
CTGCCCGGGGCGGCCTACTGCGAGATGGCGTTAGCAGCAGCCCGCACCGCGCTGGGCGAGGCCGCTGAGGTCCGCGACATCGTCTTCGAACAGGCGCTGCTCCTGGACGAGCAGACCACCCTCGGCGCCTCGACGTCGCTGGCGTCACCGGGTGCCGCCGACTTCCTGGTGGAGTCGCAACGGGGTGGCGGTTCAGCGGGGCTGGCCACCGCAATCCTGCGTGTCACCGCCGATGAGCAGCCACCCGCCTACGACATCGCCGCACTACTTGCCGCACATCCGGATGTCGTGGACGGCACCGAGGTGCGAGCTGCACTGGATCTGCGCGGTATCCAGTACGGCCCTGCGTTCACCGGCCTCGGTGCCGTGCACACCGGCGGGGATACCGACGGGTCCGTGCTGGCGGAGATCGCCCTGCCCAGTCAGATCCGTTCGCAGGCAGGCGCGTACGGCATCCACCCGGCACTGCTGGATGCCTGCTTCCAGTCGGTGGGCGCCAGTGACCGGGTCCGCAATCTCGGCGCGGATGCGCTGGGACTGCCGGTTGGAGTCAAGCGGTTGCGGTCCTACGGCTCCACCCGAAACGCCCACTACTGCTACACCCGGGTGACGCAGGTGGACGCCGGCGGGATCGAGGCCGATATCGAGGTACTCGATCAGCAGGGTCAGATCCTGCTGAGCGTGCACGGATTGCGATGCGGCACAGCCACATCCAACGTCGACCGGGACGCGGTGCTGGCCGATCGCCTACTCACCATCGAATGGCGGCAGCGCGAACTGCCCGAGGCCAACCAATCCGACCCCGGGACCTGGCTTCTGATCAGCGCCGCGGCCGACAACGATGCGATGGCCACCGGGTTGTCCGGCGCCCTGACGAGCCACTCCGCACACTGCACCACCATGCGTTGGCCACTGCAATCCGACCACACGGCGAATGCGGCGCAGTTCGGCGAGCATTTGCGTACCGGCGGATTCAGTGGCGTGGTGATCATCACGGAGCCGAATGCCGGTCATCCCAACGGCGCCGCAGCGCAACGATCTCCACTGCTGGGCCGCGACTATGCCCACCATCTGATTCGCATCGCCCGCGAACTGAGCCACAATTCCGGCCCACTTCAGCGCCTGACTGTCGTGACCCGCGCCGCCCAGACCGTGCTGGCCGGTGACGTGGCCAATCTCGACCAGGGCGGCCTGCGTGGACTGGTGCGGGTGATCGGCGCCGAGTATCCGCAGTTGCACACCGGCCAGATCGATGCGGACGACACCACCGGTCCTGAGCAGGTGGCGCGGCAACTGCTCAGCGGTTCCGACGAGGACGAGACCGCATGGCGGGACGATGCGTGGTTTGTTGCGCGAATGTGCCCCACTCCGCTTCGCCCGGAGGAACGGCATACCACCGCAGTCGACCACGACCAGCACGGTATGCGTCTGCAGATCCGCACTCCGGGCGACCTGGAGACGCTGGAACTGGTTGCCTGCGAGCGAGTTTCGCCAGGACCGGGGCAGATCGAGGTCGCCGTCAACGTCTCCAGCATCAACTTCGCCGACGTACTGGTCGCAATGGGCCTGTTCCCGGACATCGACGGCGGCCTACCCGAATTGGGCATGGATTTCGCCGGCGTCGTCACCGCGGTCGGTGCGGGCGTCACCGATCATCACGTCGGCGACCGGGTCGGCGGTTTCTCCCAGAACGGCTGTTGGGGAACGTTTGTCACCTGCGACGCGCGCCTGGCTGCCACCCTTCCGGCTGACCTGACCGATCATCAGGCGGTCGCCGTCGCCACGGCCACCGCCACCGCCTGGTTCGGCCTGCATGATCAGGCCGGGATCGAAGCCGGCGACCGGGTCTTGATCCACTCCGCAACCGGCGGTGTGGGCCAGGCCGCAATCGGTGTCGCCCGAGCGGCGGGCGCCGAGATCTTCGCCACCGCGGGTAATGAGGAGCGTCGACAGATGTTGCGCGACATGGGTATCAAGCATGTCTACGATTCTCGCAGCACCGAGTTCGCCGAGCAGATCCGTAAGGACACCGAGGGCTACGGCGTCGACATCGTGCTGAACTCCCTGACCGGTGCCGCGCAACGGGCCGGGTGCGAACTGTTGGCCACCGGTGGCCGGTTCGTCGAGATCGGTAAACGCGACGTCTATGGCAACACCAGGCTGGGTCTGTTCCCGTTCCGGCGCAACCTGACGTTCTATTACGTCGACCTCGCACTGATGTCGCTCAGCCACCCCGAACGGGTCGGGACACTGCTGAGCACCGTGTATCAACTGGTGGCAGACGGCGAGTTGCCGCCTGCGCGGCACACGGACTATCCACTGGCCGAGGCCGCGACCGCGATCCGGGTGATGAGCGCGGCCCAGCACACCGGCAAACTCCTGCTGGATGTCGACCGCACCGGACGCAGTCGCGTGGTGGTGCCGCCGGAGCAGGCTCCGGCTTTCCGCCGCGACGGCGCCTACCTGATCACCGGCGGCCTTGGCGGTCTGGGGTTGTTCCTGGCCGAGAAAATGGCCGAGGCGGGCTGCGGACGCATCGTGCTGACGTCGCGTTCGCAGCCGACGGCGCAGGTACTGGAGAAAATAGAGTTCATTCGCTCGCTGGGCGCCGATGTCGTCGTGCAGTGCGGTGACATCGCCGATCCCGACACCGCGAGGCAGTTGGTAGCCACCGCAACCGCCACGGGTCTGCCATTGCGTGGCGTCCTGCACGCCGCGGCGGTCGTCGAAGACGCCACCCTGGCCAATATCACCGATGAACTCATCGAACGCGATTGGGCTCCAAAGGTTTACGGCGCGTGGAATCTGCATATGGCTCTGGAAGAGCTCGGCGCCGACGAATCGTTGGATTGGTTCTGCTCGTTCTCCTCCGCAGCCGCGCTGGTGGGTTCACCCGGCCAGGGCGCCTACGCCGCGGCCAACAGCTGGCTGGACGCATTCACCCGGTGGCGCCGGGTGCAGGGCCGACCGGCGACCTCGATCGCCTGGGGCGCCTGGGGTCAGATCGGCCGCGCCACGGAGTTCGCAGCGGATACCGGTGCGGCGATCAGCCCGGACGAGGGTGCTTACGCATTCGAAACGCTGCTGCGCCACAACCGCGCCTACACCGGGTATGCGCCGATCATCGGCACGACATGGCTCACCGCCTTTGCCCAACGCAGTCCCTTCGCCGAAGCCTTTCGCTCCATCGGGGAGAGCCGAGCCGGCACCGACAGACTGCGTGCAGAGCTCAGCGATCTACCCCGCGACGAATGGCCCACCCGGCTGCGGCGGCTGATCTCCGACCAGATCGGCCTGATTCTGCGACGCAGCGTCGACCCCGACCGGCCGCTGTCCGAATACGGTGTCGACTCCCTCGGCGCACTTGAACTGCGCACCCGCATCGAAGCCGAGACGGGAATCCGGTTGTCGTCGAGCGACCTCGCCGTCGGTACCGTCCGCGGTCTGGCCGATCTGCTGTGCGAGAAGCTCGGCGGAACAACCGGCAGCGACGTGTCGGCGTAGTCGGGGTAGCTGTGAACGCCGTTGCGAAGGTGTGTCTGTCCGGACTCGTTCAGCTCGTCGCGCTCGCCGTGCTGCTGTTCGGGCCGGCGGGGGATGTCCATTACTGGCAGGCGTGGGTTTTTCTCGGGGTGTTCGCCGTGTCGGCGTGGATTCCCAGCATCTACCTCCAGGTCACCAATCCCGCTGCGCTGCAGCGGCGGATGCGCGGCGGCCCGGTGGCAGAGGGCCGGACGGTGCAGAAGGTCGCCATGGCCGGCCTGTACCTGTCCCTGGCGGCGATGTGTGTGACCAGCGCACTCGACCATCGCTTCGGCTGGTCATCGATGCCCGCGGCACTCTGCGTCATCGGCAATCTGCTGGTGGCCATCGGACTGGGTTTGACTGTCCTGGTTGTCATTCAAAACAGCTACGCATCCACAACCGTCCAGGTGGAGGCGGACCAGAAAGTCGTCTCGACCGGTCTGTACGGAGTGGTCCGTCACCCCATGTACACCGCGAATGTGATCATCCTGGTGGGCCTGCCCTTGGCGCTGGGCTCCTACTGGGCGCTGGTATTCGTCGTGCCGGGCGTCGGCGTGCTCGCCTCACGTATCCGCGACGAGGAGAGGCTGCTCCGCGACGTGTTACCGGGGTACCGCGAGTACACCACGACGGTTCGCCATCGCCTCGTGCCGTTTGTGTGGTGACCTGAGGCCGGGTTCGGCTCAGGCGCCGGCCGGGCTGTCGGCCAACCGTTCGCTCAACATCCCGACCGTGGGCGCAGCGAACAGGGTGGCCACACCTAATCGGCCACCGACAGCCGCGTTGATCGCGGCGACTGCCCGCATCGCCGATAGGGAATCCCCGCCCAGGTCGAAGAACGACTCGTCAAGACCGACCCGGTCTGCACCCAATACTTTTTCGTAGATACCGGCCAGGGTCCGCTCGAGTGGACTCACCGGCGCGCGATAACCACCTTCGCTGTGCTGCTCGGGCGCCGGAGTGCGCACCGGCGGTACCGGCACCGTCCGGTTGATCCACAGCGGTCGGGTGGGATCGGCGGTTACATCCGCCAGCACGTGTTCGAATTTCGCCATCAGCGCAGCAATGTCGGCCTCGTCGAACAGGTCCGCACGGTATTGGACACGGAGGTCCAGTTCGGGTCCGGGCACTGCCTGGATCGACAGCGGATAGTGGTAGAAGTCGCGGGTGGCGAGGTTGGTGATGGCCAACCCGTCGGCCCCGGCGAAGCGGGCGGCGTCGGTCGGGTAATTCTCGTAGACGAAGACCGTGTCGAACAGTCGCGGCTGACCGATGAGACGGTGAATCTCATTGAGCCCCAGATGTTCATGCTCGAACGTCTGGTTGCGCAAGTTATGGAGCTGGTCAAGCAGATCGGCCGTCGTGGTGCTCGCCGTGACACTCACCCGTACCGGCACCGTGTTGATCAGCAGTCCCACGATCGAGTCGGCATCGACCAGGTCGGCGGGGCGGCCCGAGACGACGGACCCGAACGCGATATCGCGCTGCCCGGTGACCGACATCAGCAGTTGCGCGAATGCACCCTGCAGCACGGTGCTGACGGTGGTGCGATGCGAACGGGCCAACTCGCTGAGTGCCTGAGTGGTCTGCTCGGACATCCGGATCGAGGCCACGCTGCGCGGCCCCGCGCCCATCGGCCCGGACGGGGCGAGCAGGGTCGGTGTACCGAAACCATCCAGCGCCTCGCGCCAGGCCGCGCGGGCCGTCGCGAGGTCCCGATCGGCCAGCCAACCCAGGAACCTGCGATACGGAACCGCGGCGGGCAGTCGCTGCCCGTAGTAGGCGGCGAGCACTTCCGCCATCAGCACCGGTAGCGACCACCCGTCCAGTGCGATGTGGTGGTTGGTCAACACCAACCGATGCTCATCGGGTGCGGTGCGGATCAGGGCGGCCCGGAACGGCGACTGCTCAACGAGATCACAGACCAGCGCACGCTCGGCAGCGCACAGCTGCGCGATCTGCGAATCGACTGCGGCACCGGCCGCGAGATCGCGGTAACTCCACTCCACCACAGGATCGAGCGGGATGACCTGCACCGGCTGGGGTTCCTGGTGGCAGAACCGGGCGGCCAGGTTGGGGTGGCGGGTCACCACCGTCTGCACGGCGTCGTGCAACCGGTGGTGATCAAGCCGACCACTCAAGGTGATGTCCAGTTGCACCGCGTACACATCATCACCGGAGCCGTGCGCAATGTCGGCATGGAACAGCAACCCCTGCTGCAAGGGCGTCAACGGCAGGATATCGGCGACCTCATACCTGCGGCACAGGTCGTCGATCTGCTGCTGATCCAGGCGAGCAGGCGCGATGTCCGATGAGGTCAAGCCGCCGCCACCGCCCCGAACATGCGTGCAGATACCCGTCAGGGCGTCAAACCACAACTGGCTCAGCCGTTTTACCTGCCCACGATCGAGAGCCGACGGCGCCCACATCCAGCCCGCCCGCAGGTGCGGGCCGGTTGCGGTGTCCACCGTCCCGGCGTTGAGTTCCACCGTATGCATCAGCGGCATGGGTACCGCCGCGGTAACACCCGTGACCGACCCGCTGTCCGGGCGGATCTCCCAGTAATCACCGGATGTCTCGCCACCGCCGAGGCGCCCCAGATAGTTGAACCCGATCGGCGGATCGGACCCGGCCAGGTCTACGTCGTCATTCAGGTAGCGGAGCACCCCGTAGGCCAGGCCATCCGGCAGTGCCCGCAACTGTTCTTTGGCGTCCTTGATCACCGCGCCCAACCCGGCATCACCGGCTGTCACCTGAGCCCACTCCAACCCGCCCCCGCCGACAGTCAGAGCGACCGGATACTTGGTGGTGAACCACCCCACGGTGCGCGACAGGTCGAGATCAGTTCCCAGTTCCTCCTGACGGCCGTGGCCTTCGACATCAATGGCGATCGGCGCGCCACCGGTGCCGGCGAATTCGGCCATCGCCAACGCGAACGCGATCAACAGGATGTCCTGCACGCCGGCGTGAAACGCCGCCGGCACCTCGCCGAGCAGCATCCGGGTCGTCTCGACATCGAGATCGACCGACAAACTCCCGGCGCTGGCATAGGTATCGGACTCCGGCTGCACCGCCGGCAGTAGCGCGGGCACCGCCGCGATCTGCCGCCAAGCGTGCGCGTGATCGACCACGTCGGCGCGCTGCGCGACGTCCGCCAACAGTGACGCCCACTGGCGAAACGACGTCCTCGGCGCGGGCAACATCACCGACTGGCCGGTGCGGTGCTGTGCCCACGCGAGGTTGAGGTCCTCGATCAGGATTCGCCACGACACCCCGTCCACGGCCAGGTGATGCACGATCATCACCAACCGACCCATGGGTGCGGCCCACAGCGCACTCAGCATCACCCCGGCGGCGGGATTCAACCGCGACCGGGCGTCGAGCACCGCCTCATCGGTCACCTCGTCGACGGTCCGCAGGCACGAATGCGCATCCATCGACCCGGCTTCGGGCACCGTCAACGACCAGCCCCCGGCACCGTCGTCGTCGACCCGAAGCCGGAGGGTGGCATGCCGATCCAACAGGGCCTGCAGAACCGCAATCACATCGGCCTCGGTCACCCCGACCGGGGCCTGCATCACCGCGGTCTGGTTGAACTGATCCACCGGGCCCGCTACGTCCTGCAACCAGCGGATAATCGGGGTGGCCGGCACCGGACCGACACCGTCATCGATCACCTCATCGGAACCGGCCACAACACCTGCCACCCGAGCCAACCGGGCCACGGTCTGCTCGACGAAAACGTCGCGCGGCCGCAACGCCACACCGGCTGCACGGGCACGAGCCACCACCTGCATTGACAGGATGCTGTCCCCGCCCAACTCGAAGAACGACTCATCAACCCCCACCCGTGCCAGACCAAGCACCTGGGCATAGATGCCGGCCAAGATTTCTTCGGCCGCGTCGCCCGGAGCCCGGTAGGAAGCGACATCCTGATACTCCGGTACCGGTAGGGCCCGCTTGTCGAGTTTGCCGTTGACGGTCAACGGCATCGCCTCGATCACCACCACCGCGGCTGGCACCATGTACTCGGGCAGTCGCTCAAGCACGGCGGCGCGCACCTGCGCCGGATCGGCTGTCCCGGTGACATAACCCACCAGACGCTTGTCGCCGGGGTGGTCCTCGCGGGCGATCACCTCCGCCTGCTCCACTCCGTCGACCGCGCTCAGTGCGGCCTGCACCTCACCGAGTTCGATGCGATACCCGCGGATCTTGACCTGCTCATCCGCACGGCCGAGATACCGCAGTTCCCCGTCGGCGCCCCAGCACATCAGATCGCCTGTGCGATACATCCGCGATCCGGGCGCCCCGAACGGACATGCCACGAACCGCGACGCGCTCAACCCGGTCCGGCCGATGTACCCGTAGGCCAATCCGGCGCCGGCCACATACAACTCGCCGACGACACCCGCCGGTGTCGGCCGCAATGAATTGTCGAGAACGAAGAAACCGAGATGGGCCAACGGCACTCCGATCGGGCTGACCGCACTCCCGATGTCGGCGTCGAAGATCTCCCGGAACGATGCGTGCACAGTCGTCTCGGTGATGCCGTACATGTTGATCAGTCGCGGCGACTCCGGGTGGCGCTCCCACCACGACGAAAGACGTTGCGGCTCGAGCGCTTCCCCGCCGAACACCACGGCCTCGAGTGCGAGCTGGCGGCCGACCTCGGGCGCGAGTGCATCAGCGGCCTGCAGCGCATAGAACGCCGATGGGGTCTGGCTCAACACAGTGACCCGCTCGGAGACGAGCAGCGCGAGGAAGTCCTCCGGTGAGCGCACCACCGCGTCGGCCACCACCACCAGTCGCCCGCCATAGAGCAGCGGGCCCCAGATCTCCCACACCGAGTAGTCGAAGGCCAGCGAATGGCATTGCGTCCAGACCTGATCGGCCAGGTCCATCTCGGCGTCAAGTGTCGTCAGCAACCGGGTCACGTTGCCGTGCGGGATGGCCACCCCCTTTGGGGTGCCGGTGGTCCCGGAGGTGTAGATGATGTAGGCGACCTCGTCGGCGGACGGCACCGGCACCGCCGTACTCGGTTGAACGTCAATCGCCGGGTCGGCGATGTCGACGATCAGCAGACTGTTTCCATCCAACCCATGTCCATCCAGACCGTGGCCGCTCAACCGATCGGCCAACTCCGCTGTCGTAATCACCGCGGCCGGTGCGGCATCGGTGAGCACGAAATCCATTCGCGCTGTGGGCACCGCCGGATCGATCGGCACGTAAGCGGCACCGGTTTTTGCGACCGCCAGAATCGCCACCACTGCCTGCGCTGACCGCGGCAGCAGCAGCACCACTCGCTCTCCTGCACGCACACCCTGGCCGATCAGCAAGTGCGCCAAACGATTCGATGCCCCGTCGATCTCACGATAGGTCCACGACTCTTCACCGCTCGTAACCGCCACCGCATCCGGGGCCCGCGCCACCTGCGCGGCAAAAGCCTCCGGAATCGATACCGGTGTACCTGCCGGATCGGTCAGCACCGCCCGGTTCCCCCACTCGTCCAAACGGTCGCGCTCAGTCGGGTCGAGCACGTCGACCTCTGACAACCGGATGGCCGGATCGGCGGTCATCGCTATCAGCACCCGTTGAAGACGGTCGATCAGAACTTCGATGCCGGCCGCCTCGAACACATCGGTGCGGAACTCGACGAACCCGCCGATACCGGCCGGATCGCCTGCTGCGCTGAAGCGTTCGGCCAACGAGAAGGACAGGTCCATCCGGGCGGCGCCGGTGTTGACCGGCAACTGGGTGACATCAAGGTCACCCAACGTGAGCCCGGCGGCGCCCGGGTCGCTGGTGTCCGCGGGCAGGTTCTGCCAGGCCAGCATGACCTGTACCAGTGGGTGATGGGTCAGTGATCGGGTGGGGTTGAGCCGATCGACGACAACTTCGAACGGCACATCCTGGTGTTCATAGGCGGCGAGGCTGCGTCCACGCACCTGATTGAGGACCTCGGCGACACTGGGATCACCGGCCAGGTCGAGGCGCAGCACCAGGGTGTTGACGAAGAAGCCCACCAGTTCGTCCAGTGCCGGGTCGCGCCGGCCGGCGATCGGGAAGCCCACTGCCACATCGCAGCTCGCGCCAAGCTTGGACAGCAGCACCGCCAGCGCAGCCTGCATCACCATGAAACTGGTGACGTTGTGCTCTCGAGCCACCCGGGAAATCTGCTGCTGCACCTCGACGGGCCAGTCCACCGCCGCCGTGGCGCCGCGTTGGTCCGCCACCAACGGATAGGGCCGATCGGTGGGCAGCGCAAGACGCTCCGACATCCCGGCCAGGGCCTGCTGCCAGTAGGCAAGCTGCTCGGCAATGCGGCTGTGACT
Source organism: uncultured Actinomycetes bacterium (assembly GCA_903862565.1). Lineage (GTDB taxonomy): Bacteria > Actinomycetota > Actinomycetes > Mycobacteriales > Mycobacteriaceae > Mycobacterium. Next base: position 9,858 of record CAIOYU010000078.1, read on the forward strand.
GTCGGTCAGATCACCGAACTGCGCCCGCTGCCACAGCGTGTAATCGACATACTGAACCGGCAATTCGGCCCAATCGGGTGCGCGGCCCGCACAGCGACTGGCATACGCCACGCCCACGTCAGCCACGAGTGGGGTGATCGACCAACCGTCCGCGGCGATGTGATGTACCACCGCCACCCACACATGGTCGTCCTCGCCGACCCGGAAAAGCTTCGAGCGCAAGGGGATCTCGGCCGCCAAATCGAAACAGCGCAGTGCCGAATCCTCAACGGCCTGCGCCATCCGGCTTTCCGGCCACCCGGTCGCATCGACCACCTCCCAGCCGAAATCGGCCTGCCCAGACTCGATCACCACCTGCTGTGGAATCCCGTCGGGAGCGGCGAACAACGTGCGTAGGCTCTCGTGCCGGCCCACCACATCGGCAAGCGCGGCACCCAGCGCATCGGCGTCAAGCCGACCGCGCAGCCGCAGCGCCACCGCAAGGTTGTACACCGGCGACGGACCCTGTAACTGGTCGATGAACCACAGTCGGCTCTGGGCGAACGACAACGGAATCACCGCCGGTCGCGCGAGTTGCACCAACGGTTCGAGTTGACCCTCGCGTACGCCCAGGCGGGGTGCCAGTTGGGCGACGGTCGGGGCTTCGAACACGGCGCGAACCGAAAGCCCGACGTCCATGCTGGTGTTGACCGCGGCGACCAGGCGCATCGCCGACAGCGAATCGCCACCTAAGTCGAAGAAGGAATCGTCGACGCCCACGAGTCGGGGTGGCTCAACACCGAGCACCTGGCCGAAGATCCCGACCAGGATCTCCTCGGTGAGGGTGGCCGGCGCACGGTATTGCCCGGCGTCCTGGTAATCGGGTGCCGGCAGCGCGCGGGTGTCGAGCTTGCCGTTGACCGTCAGCGGCAGCGCATCCACCGCCACCACCGCGGCCGGAACCATATAGGCCGGCAGCCGCTCGGCCAGCGCAGTACGCAACTTCGCGGGCTCCGCCGTCCCGGTCACATACCCAACGAGTCGCTTGTCGCCGGGGCGGTCCTCGCGGGCGATCACCACCGCCTGCTGCACACCGTCGAGGGCGGCCAGTGCAGCCTGAACCTCAGCGGGTTCGATGCGGTACCCGCGGATCTTAACCTGCTCATCGGCGCGGCCCAGATACTGCAATTGCCCGTCCGTGCGCCACCGCACCAGGTCACCGGTGCGATACATGCGCTCGCCGGGAGTGCCGAACGGACAGGCCACGAATTGCGACGCCGTCAAACCGGACCGGCCCAAATATCCCATCGCCACGCCGAGGCCGGCCACATACAACTCCCCGACCACCCCCGCCGGCACGGGCCGTAACCGCTCGTCGAGCACGAACAGGGCCGCGGTGGACACCGGGGACCCGATCGGCGCCGCACCGTCGGCCGCCGACAGTGGTGCGCTCATCGACACATATACCGTCGCCTCGGTGGGGCCGTAGGCGTTGATCAGCACCCGCCCGGGCGCCCACTGATCCACCACCTCGGCCGAGCAGGCCTCACCACCGAGCAACACCGCCACCGACTCCAACCCCTTCGGATTCAATGCGGTCACTGCCGACGGGGTCTGGGTGAGCACGTTGACGCGTTCACCGATCAGCAGGGCGTGGAAGTCGTCCGGCGAGCCGACCGCAGAATCCGGAACCACTACCAAACGCCCGCCACCGAACAGAGCAGCCCAGATCTCCCACACCGAGAAGTCGAAGGCATACGAATGACACTGGGTCCACACCTGCTGCGCCGGTAGGGCGGCCGGCGAGGAGTCCGCAAGATGCGCCAGGTTGCGATGGGTGACGGCCACGCCTTTGGGTGTGCCGGTCGTGCCCGAGGTGTAAATGAGATACGCGATGCCATCAGGGTCAGGCGCGGGCAGTGCGGTGCTCGACTGGGTTTCAGCGGCGGGATCGTCGATATCGATGACCACACAGTCGAACCCGTCAAGCCGCGACCGCAGAACCTCGGTGGTGATCACGGCGACCGGCGCGGCATCGTTGAGCATGAACCCGATCCGGGCCTGCGGCAGCGCCGGATCAATCGCGAGGTACGCCGCACCGGTTTTGAGCACAGCCAGCATCGCCACCACGGCACGGGCTGAGCGCTCCAGCAGCAGTGCCACACACGCACCCGCACCGACGCCGCACTCAGAGAGCGCGTGCGCCAACCGATTAGCGGACTCATCGAGTTCGCGATAGGTGATCGACATTTCGCCGTGGGTCACCGCAACCGCGTCCGGGGTGCGGGTTACCCGCGCCGCGAACAACTCGGGAACCGACGCTGCAACGGCTACCGGTTGGTTCAGCACCGCGCGGTTGCCCACCCCGTCGAGGTGGACACGCTCGGCGGAGCCAAGCAGGTCGATCGACGAAATCCGTTGGGCGGGGTCGGCGGTCATGGCTTCCAACACCCGTCGCAGTCGACCGATGAAAGTCTCGATGGTCTCGGGGTCAAAAACGTCGGTTCGGTATTCGACGAAACCGCCGATACCCGTGGGCTTCCCCGCCATGGTCCAGCGTTCTGTTAACGAGAACGCCAGATCAACTCGGGCAGTGTGAGTCGCAACCGGGATCTGGACCACCTGCAGGTCCCCCAACGCGATAGCGATCTGATCGCTCACCTCGCCGGGCAGGTTATGCCACGTCAACATCACTTGAACTAACGGATGATGAGCGAGTGAACGCGCCGGGTTGAGACGCTCAACGACGGCTTCGAAGGGCACATCCTGGTGTTCGTAAGCGGCCAGGCTGCGCGAGCGCACCTGAGACAGCAACTCGGCGACCGTGGGATCGCCGCCGGTGTCAACCCGTAACACCAGGGTGTTGACGAAAAAACCGACCAGGTTGTCCAGTGCAGGGTCGTTGCGTCCGCCGATCGGAAAGCCCACGCCCACATCGGAACTGGCGCTGAGTTTGGCGAACAGAACAGCCAGGGCGGCTTGCGCAAGCATGAAGCTGGTCGCGTTGTGCTGGCGAGCCACCTCGGCGATCTGCTGCTGCAGTTCTGCGGGCCATTTGAATCCGACACTCGCGCCGCGCTGATCGACCGCTGCCGGGTAGGGCCGGTCGGTGGGCAGGTGGAGGCGTTCCGGCATGCCCGCCAGCGCATCCTGCCAATAATCCAACTGCGCCGCGATCAAGCTGTTCTTGTCATCCGGGTCTCCGAATTCCGCACGCTGCCAAAGGGTGTAGTCGATGTACTGCACGGGAAGCGCGGTCCATAACGGAGCTTGCCCCGCACATCGGAAGAGATACGCCATAGCCAAATCTCGCACCAATGGCCCCTGCGACAAGCCGTCGGCAGCGATATGGTGCGCCACAGCCACCACCACATGATCGTCGTCGCTGACGCGGAACAGCCTCGCCTGCAGGGGAATCTGCACCGCAAGATCGAACGAGTGACGAGCCACCGCGTCGATAGCGTCATCAAGCTGTTTCTGCGGCCAACCGGTGGCATCGACGACCGTCCAGCCAAAGTCGGCGCGATCGGCTGCGACGACGATTTGGCGCGGCACTCCCTCGGGCGCGGCGAAGATCGTTCGCAGGCTCTCGTGGCGGCTCACCACATCGCCGAGTGCCGCACCCAGCGCCTCGGCATTGAGCGCGCCGTTCAGCCGCAACCCGACCGGCATGTTGTAGGTCGCCGACGGCCCCTGCAACTGGTCGAGGAACCACAACCGGTTCTGGGAGAACGACAACGGGATCGCCGCGGGGCGGTCCTGGGCCACCAGTGGTGCCAGCCGAGCCCCGTCGCCGCCGATGCGTGGCGCCAACTGGGCGACCGTGGGCGCCTCGAACAGTGTGCGCACGGAGAGCCCGGTGTCTAGAGCGGTGTTGACTGCGGCGATAAGTCGCATCGCCGACAGCGAGTCCCCGCCGAGGTCGAAGAACGAGTCGTCCACCCCGACCCGATCCACACCCAGCACGCGGGCATAGATACCGGCCAGGATCTCTTCCGCCGCGGTGGCCGGGGCCCGGTAACCCTCGTTGTGCTGATACTCCGGTGTCGGTAAGGCCCGCCTGTCAAGTTTTCCATTAACCGTCAACGGCAACGCATCGATGACCACAATCGCCGCTGGAATCATGTACTCAGGCAACCGCTGGGCCAACGCGGTGCGCGCTACGGCCGGGTCAGCTGTGCCGGTGATGTAGCCCACCAGTCGCTTGTCGCCGGGACGATCCTCGCGAGCGATCACCTCCGCTTGCTGCACCCCATCCAACCCCGCCAAAGCGGCGCGCACCTCACCCAACTCGATCCGGAAGCCACGGATCTTGACCTGCTCGTCGGCGCGCCCCACATAGTTCAGCTGCCCATCTGGGCTCCACGACACCAGATCCCCGGTGCGATACATTCGCGTGCCCGGCGCCCCGAACGGACACGCCACGAAACGAGACGCGGTCAATCCTGCCCGCCGCCAGTAGCCGAGGCCCTCGCCGGCGCCGGCCACATAAAGGTCCCCGACCACACCCGCCGGTACCGGCCGCAACCATGCGTCCAGCACGAAGAACGCAAGGTTCGCAAGCGGGACGCCCACCGGGCTGACGTCGCTGTCGATGTCGGCATCGACGATCTCCCGGTACGACGCATGCACCGTCGTCTCGGTGGTTCCGTACAGGTTCAGCAATCGGGTCGCCGGGTGGGCGTCGCGCCACGTCTGAAGCCGTTGTGGCTCAAGGGCTTCACCGGCGAACACTACGGCTTCAAGCGTCAGTTGACGCCCGCGCTCGGGTGCCAGTGCATCGGCGGTTTGCAGTGCGTAAAAAGCCGACGGTGTCTGACTCAGAACGGTGACCTTCTCGGAGGCGAGCAGCGCGTGGAACTCTTCCGGTGAGCGCGCCACCGACTCGGGCACCAAGACCAGTCGGCCGCCGTACAGCAGCGCTCCCCATATCTCGCATACCGAGACGTCGAAAGCCAGCGAATGCCACTGCGACCACACCTGCCCGGACAACTCCAGGTGGACGCTCATCGCCTCAAGCAGTCGGGTCACGTTCTGATGGGCGATCGCCACACCCTTCGGGACGCCCGTGGTGCCCGAGGTGTAGATGAGGTAGGCGATGTCTTCGGGGGCCGGGGCCGGCGGTGCGGTGCCGGGTTGACGTGCGATGGCCGGATCGTTGATATCGATGGTCAGAAGGTCTAACCCATCGAGTCGATCGGCCACTTCGGCGGTGGTGATCGCGGCCATCGGCGCGGAGTCGGTGAGAACGAACTCTCGGCGTGCTGCGGGCACTGCCGGATCGATCGGTACATACGCGGCCCCGGTCTTGAGCACCGCCAGAATCCCCACGATGGCCTCAGCAGATCGCGGCAGCACAAGCGCCACCCGTTGACCCGGTCCTGCCCCATGGCCAATAAGCAAGTGCGCCAACCGGTTCGCGGCCTCGTCGAGTTCGCGATACGTCCACGATCGGTCGGCCGAGGTCAGCGCAATCGACTCCGGTGCGCGAGCCAACTGTGTTGCAAATAAGGCCGGTATCGACACCGGTGCCGCCACCGGCTCAGTCAGCGCCGCGCGGTTACTCCACGCAGCAATCTGGGCGTCTTCGACACTGTCCAGCACATCAATTGATGACAGCGGCCGGGCCGGAGCGGTGGTCATGGCGACCAATAACCGCTCGAATCGCCCGATCAGTGTGTCGATATCTGCAGCGGTGAACACCTCGGTGTCGAACTCGACCCGCAATCCCAGTTCGTTTCCCGGCAGCGCCTGGATGGCCAGCGGATAGTGGTTGTACTCGCGGTGCGCGAACTCGGTGACGGCCAATCCGTCGGCACCTGACAGTTCGGCTGCGTCGATGGGATAGTTCTCGTAGACGAAGAACGTGTCGAATAGATGATCCTGACCGGTCACCCGGTGGATCTCGTTGAGCGCAAGATGCTGATGATCGAATGTCTGGCTATAGGAGTTTTGCAACTGCTCGAGCAGATCGGTGGTGGTGGTCTCCGCGGTGACACCGGCCCGAACCGGCACCGTGTTGATCAACAATCCGACCATCGAGTCGGCGCCGAAGACCTCGGCCGGCCGCCCGGACACGGTCGTGCCAAAGGCGACGTCGCGCTGACCGGTCATTACCATCAGCAGCTGAGCGAAGGCGCCCTGCAGCACCGTGCTGACGGTGGTATGACATGTTCGTGCCAACTCGCCGAGTGCGCCAGTGACCTCCTCGGGCAACGTAAATGAAGCGACCTCGCGTCTGCCCTCGCCCTCGCGGCCGGCCGGGCCCACCAGGGTCGGCGTTTCGAAGCCGGTCAACACCTCGCGCCACGCCTCGCGGGCGGCATCCAGATCCCGGCCGGAGAGCCAACTGACAAATCGGCGGTACGGCACGGCGGGAAGCAGACGCTGCCCGTAATAGCTGGCGAAAACCTCGCCCAGCAGAATCGGCAGCGACCAGCCGTCGAGCACGATGTGATGGTTGGTCATGACCAAAAGGTGCTGATCTGGAGCCGTGCGAATCACTGCCGCCCGAAAGGCGGGCCCCTCGGCCAGGTCGCAGACCGCGGATCGCTCCGCTATACATACGCGCTCGATCTGCGCATCGAGGTTGTCAGTGTCACCGGTGAGATCAACGTATTGCCAGGGCGCCACCGGATCGGCCGGAATGATCTGCATCGGCTCGGCAAACTTCTGGGAGAATCGGGCCACCAGATTGGGGTGGCGGGTCACCACCGCCTGCACCGCTTCGCCGAGGCGATCGGAATCCAGCGGGCCGCTGAGTGTGATGTTGAGTTGTACCGCGTAGACGTCGTCGCGGTCAGACTGTGCGGTGATGGCGTGAAATAACAACCCCTGCTGCAACGGGGTCAGCGGCAATACGTCAGCTATCCGCATAGTGCCGCGCAAGCTCGTCGATCTGGGCCTGGCTCAGACCAACGGCGATGTCCGAGGGTGTCAACCCTCCCCCGCCGGCTCGCACATGGGCGCACATACCGGCCAGTGCGTCGAACCACAGCTGGTTCAAACGGCTCACCTGTGCCTGATTTAGTACCGACGGCGCCCACGTCCAACCCGCTCGCAGGCGCGGGCCCGCATCGGTGTCGACGGTGCCGGCGTTGAGTTCCAGAGTGTGCATCAGCGGTATGGGCAACCCGGCGTTGGGGCTGTCGTAGGACAGCCCGTCCCAGCAGATCTGCCAGGTATCAGCGGCTGCCGCGTTGCCGGTAGCCCCCAGGCGCCCCAGGTAGTTGAACCCGATCGGCGGATCGGATCCCTCAAGATCGACGCCGCTGTCGTGGTAGCGCAGCAGACCATAGGTCACGCCGTCCGGCTGCGTGTGGAGTTGCTCCTTGGCGTCCTTGACGGCCGCACCCAACCGTGCGCCGCCGGCCGACACCTGCGCCCAATCCACGCCACCGACGCTGAGCACCACCGGGTATTTGGCGGTGAACCACCCCACGGTCCGCGACAGGTCGATGTCTGACCCGAGATCCTCGTCGCGGCCGTGCCCCTCGACGTCGATAGTGACCGCCGCGCCGCCGGCACCAAGGAATTCGTCCACCGCCAGCGCGAAGGCGATTAACAAGATGTCCTGCACCCCGGTATGGAACGCCGCGGGAACCTCGCCGAGCACCATCTGGGTCGTCTCGACGTCGAGGTCCACCGCCAGGCCTCCGGCGGTGGCCAACGTGTCGACATCCGGTCGCGCGGAGGGCAATACGGCAGGAACCGCCTCGATCTGCTGCCAAGCCGTGCCCTGACTCACCACGTCGGGCCGCCGGGCGTGCTCGGTCAGGATCGAAGCCCAGCGGGCAAATGACGTTCCCGGCACCGGCAACACCACCTGCTGTCCGGCGCGGTGCTGAGCCCAGGCGATATTCAGGTCTTCCAGCAGGATCCGCCACGACACCCCGTCGACGGCCAGGTGGTGCACGATCGCCACCAACCTGCCCGCCGACGCCACCCACAGGGCGCTCAGCATCGTTCCGGCGGCCGGATTCAACAGCGACCTTGCCGCCACCACGGCATCATCGGTCAGAACATCCACGGTCTGCAGGCAGGTGCGGGCATCCACGGATCCGGCCACGGGCACCGTCAGCGACCAGCCGCCGGCGCCGTCGTCGTCCACCCTCAGTCGCAGCATGGCATGGCGATCCAAGAGAGCCTGCAACACCACCACCACGTCGGCCTCGCAGGCCCCCTCGGGCGCCTGCACCACGACGGTCTGGTTGAACTGATCCACCGGACCGTCAACACCGCGCAGCCACGAAATGATCGGCGTGGCCAGAACCGGGCCGACGCCCTCGTCGATCATCTCGGCACCATCGACGAACCCTGCCACCCGGGCCAGACGCGCCACGGTCTGCTCCACGAAGACGTCCCGCGGTCGGCACAGCACCCCGGCCGCGCGTGCCCGCGCCACCACCTGCATCGACAGGATGCTGTCCCCACCCAACTCGAAGAACGACTCATCGACGCCGACCCGGTCCAGGCCCAGCACCTGGGCGTAGATGTCCGCCAGAATTCCTTCCACCACATCGACCGGTGCGCGGTAGGAATCAACATCCTGATACTCCGGTGCCGGCAGTGCCCGGGTGTCGAGCTTGCCATTGACCGTCAACGGCAGCGCATCCATCGCGACGACCGCTGTCGGCACCATGTACGCCGGTAACCGCTCGGCCAGGGCGGCGCGCATCTCGGCCACCTCAGCGGTTCCGGTCACATACCCCACCAGACGCTTGTCGCCCGGCCGGTCCTCGCGAACCAGCACCACCGCCTGCTCGACCCCGGCCAGACCGGCCAACTCCGCCTGCACCTCACCGAGTTCGATGCGGTAACCGCGAATTTTAACCTGCTCGTCTGCCCGATCTACATAGCGCAGTTGACCGTTGGTGCCCCAGCACACCAGATCGCCGGTGCGATACATCCGCGCCCCGGGCTCCCCGAATGGACAGGCAACAAATCGCGTCGCACTCAGACCGGCTCGGCCCACATATCCGGCCGCCAGTCCGGTGCCGGCCACGTACAACTCCCCCACCACACCCACCGGCGTCGGCTGCAACCACCCGTCGAGTACGAAAAAGCCCAAGTGCGCCAACGGAACCCCGATCGGGCTGCCGACGTCGGCGGTGTCAGCGGCGGTGATCTCCCGGAACGAGGCATGCACCGTCGTTTCGGTGATGCCATACATATTGATCAGCCGGGGTGCGCCGGTGTGGCTGTCCAGCCACGCCCGGAGTCGCGTCGGTTCCAACGCCTCACCGCCGAAAACCACTGCGCCAAGCTTTAATTGGCGTCCCAGTGCGGTCCGCAACCCATCGGCGGTCTGTAACGCGTAGAACGCCGACGGCGTCTGGCTCAGGACACTGACCTGCTCGGCGACCAGCAGGGCGAGGAATTCTTCCGGCGAGCGCACCACCGAGTCGGGCACCACCACCAGCCGTCCGCCGTACAGCAGTGCCCCCCAGATTTCCCACACCGAGAAGTCGAAGGCCAGGGAATGGCATTGCGACCAGACCTGCCCCGCCAACTCCAGATCGGAGTCGAGCGTCTCCAGCAACTGGGTCACGTTCCGATGCGGAATCGCCACACCCTTCGGCGTTCCCGTGGTGCCCGAGGTGTAGATGACATAGGCGATCTCGTCAGGTCTCGGTTCCGGCAACAATGTCGCGGGCTCAGCGTCAAGGGCACGGTCCCCGAGTTGACCGATATCGATGACCCGCACGTCGCGACCGGCCAACCGCTCGACGAAATCGGCGGTGGTGAGCACTGCGGCCGGCGCGGAGTCGTCGAGAATGAACTGCATCCTCGCCTCCGGCACCGCCGGATCGATCGGCACATACGCCGCACCGGTCTTGACCACCGCCAGCATCGCCACAATGGCTTGCGCGCACCGCGGTAACAGCAGCGCCACATACTGCCCCGAACCCACACCCTGGCCAATCAGCACGTGCGCCAAGTGATTCGCCGCATCGTCGAGCTCGGAATAGGTCAGCGACCTACCGTCATCGGACAGCGCTACCGCATCCCGGGTACGCGCCACCTGCGCCGAAAACACCGACGAGATCGACATTGGCGGGCTTGTCGGTTCGAGCAACGTCGCACGATTGCCCCACTGATCGACGAGCGCGCATTCACCGGCGTCGTGGGTATCGATCGACGACAACGTCCGAGCTGGATCGGCAGCCATCGCCACCAGCACCTTCTCCAACCGGGTAACCACATCGGCGGCGTCGATATTCGAAAACAACTGCCCGCCACCCAGTGTGCCGAGGAAGAGGTCGTCACCGACGCCCGAGAAGATCAACCCGAATCCACCGACGAAACCGGAATTGGTCATCGACGCGGTTGCGGCGATCCCGCCGAAGTCCAGAGAGAAGGCGTTGGGGAAGAAGTCAACAACCACCCGGTCGGACGACTGACCGGGATTGCGGAGTTGGGCCTTGCGCTCAAGGGCGTGCACCGGGAATCTCTGATGGGCTAACGCTTCCCGGATTCTCGCGTCGACATGGGCACAGAAGTCGGTGACGGTTGATCCGGTCGACACCTTCAACACCAACGGCACGATTCCGGCGACCATGCCGGGCAGTGTCTTCGATTCGGGACTGACTCGCCTGCCCACCGGGAAGTCGAGCACCACCTCCGAGGCGCCGCCGGACCAGCCACGAATCAACAGCGCGCACGCCGCAGTGATGACCGATGAGCGTGGCATGTCCCACGCGTGGGACAACTGTTGAACCTGCCGAAGCACCGCAGGGTCACACCGAACCGGCGCCGAACGGAAATTCTGATCACGCTCGTCGGCGTTCGAGGATGCCAGATGATTGGGTCCGGCTTCGGCCGGAAGGTTGTCAGTCCAGTAGGTCCGATCCTGTTCGTAATCGTTGGACGCTTCGTATTCGGACTCGAAGCCGACCAGGTCATGCAATGACCCGAAGAAGGCAGGTGGCACCGTTTCCCCGGCGACCAGAGCCGAGTAGACCGAGGCAATCCTGTTGCCTACCAAACCAATTCCAGCGGCGTCCATGACGATGTGATGGAAACACCCGAACACGTAGAACTCATCAGGCCGGGTTTGGAACAGTGCGTACTTGAACAGCGGACCAGAGAACGGCATTGGCGTTCGCTGAATCGATAACGCTCTCGCCCGGGCTTCGCAGACGGGATCGCCGGAGTCACGCAGGTCGTGGAAGTCGACTTCGATCTCCGGGTAGTCGATCGGCATCTGGAAAACCTGGCCGTCGGCCTCAAAGCAGGCGACCCGCAGTGGTTCGGCCTCTTTCATCACTCGAGTGATCGCCCACTCGAGGGCGTCCCGATCTATCGCGCCCTCGATGTGCACCAGCAGGCCGACCTGCCACTCGGTGCCGGAGTGTCCCGTTTCCTGGTCGAGCCAGATGTCCAGCTGCGCGCGCGTCAGCGGAACTGCGCGATCATCCCGTTCCATGGGTCTCGGCCAGCCTCTCGCGAAGGCCCTTGGGACGGATATCAGTCCAGTGCTGCTCGATGAACTCCAGACACGCGACGCGATCCGCTTCGCCATGTGCCACCCGCCAACCGGCCGGTACATCGGCAAAAGCCGGCCACAGGCTGTGCTGTTCCTCGTCGTTGACCAGGACGAAAAAGCTGCCATTCTCGTCATCGAACGGGTTACTGCTCACCACGTCTCCAGTCGCACGCCCCCGAGCAAATGAATCTGACGCGCCACCATACTTCCCTGGCGTCACGTCTGTCACGCGAATGACCAGGATTTCGACCCCACCAGCAAACAAATCGCCTGATCACCAGCCTAAAAGCCTAGCTAGCACCTCCCCGCCGGGCGAAAGCTTCGACCAGGTCAGCCGCTATCGAGGCGCTTTGGGCAGGTTCAGTGATGCGGGTGGCCAGCGCGCGGGCCCTGGCGACATACGCCGGATCCAGGATGGTGCGCAGGTCGGCCACCAGCGTTTCCTCGGTAGCGGTCGAGAAGCGCCGCGCGGTTCCCACCTTCAGCCGTTTGACTGCGGCCCCGTAGATCGCATGGACGAGATCCCAGAACAGGATCACCTGGGGCACTCCGGCGCGCATCACGATGGGTGTGGTGCTCGAACCGCCGTGGTGCACGACCGCCCGGCAGGCCGGAAACACGGCTGCGTAGTTCAGCGTTCCCACCACTTTGACGTGCTCGAAATGCGGAACTCCGCTGAAATCGGTTCCGGCTGCCCCCACGAGGGCGCGCTCGCCCAGTCGCGCACAGACCGCGGCGATCATGGCGATCGTGTCAGCCGGGGATTCGACAGGGATGCTGCCGAACCCGAAGAAGATCGGCGGTGTTCCCGCCGCGATCCACGACATCACGTCGTCATCGGCATCGGTGGCCAACTCCAGGGTCAGGGTGCCGACGAAAGGACGCTGGGCGGCCCGTGTCGACCACTCCGACGCCAGGCCGGGAAAGCAGACCTCGTCATAGGCCTGGATTTCCAGCGACCCGCGGTCGGTGATCCGACGCGGCGCGGAGCCCGACGCCTTCGGCAGACCGAGTTCCCGGCGCTGGGTGTCCTCGGCCTTCTTCGTCCCGCGCCACGACACCCACCAGAACGCCCGCACGGCCGAACGGCCCAGGGGCGCCGGCAGGAACGGCAGAACCTGGGGGTTGGGACGCAGTGGGAAGTAATGCAAGGTGGCCAACGGAATGCCGTAATGCTCGGCGACGTTGGCCGCGGCGTCCTCGAAATTGATGCCCGTCAGGATCAGGTCGGCACCGTCGGCCATCGACATCAGCGTTGCGCTCATGTCCTGCCAACCCTGCAGCAGTGGCCCCGCGATTTCGGTACGCGAGGCGATCAACTCGCGCAGCTTCCAGGGGTTGCGAAAGAAACACGTCCAGAAGTTGCGATGGGCATCGAGGATGGCCCGCGATGGCGGCCCGAATGCGACCGCCTCAGGCCCGGCCGCCGAAGTGAAATCCGCCAGATCGGGTGGCACGGCCATCTGCACGTCATGCCCACGGCGCAGGAGTTCACGACCGATGGCGAGGCTGGGCTCGATATCTCCGCGACTCCCCCACGTTGCGAGCACGAATTTCATCGGTTTAATTCTGGGAGTTTACTTCTGGGCAGACCCGGCGCCCGAAGCCAGAAATTCGCCGAGATAGCGGGGCGACTTCAGATTAAGCAGGCGTTTGCGATCGGCTTTGAGATTGGCATAGGTGAGCGCCGCGACCTGCTCCACCGAGTACGGCAGTGTCGATTCCGGAGCGCCCTTGCGGACGAAGCCGACGCCCTGGTCGCACTTGAGCACGCCGACCAGCAGATCGGGGCGGGTACTACGCAGATGGACGATCGCTTTCCAGACATCGCCGTTCCATACACCGAACACCAGTGGCCCGGACTGCTGCGCCATGAAGTCCTCCCAGGAAGCAGCGGGTCGGCCGGCCAACTCGAACGGAGGGTTGCAATCGTGCAGGAAAATGACGCCGTCGTCGCGCATGTGCAGCAACGACTTCTCGACGTCACGCACTACCTGTTCGTAGGTGTGCAGGCCGTCGATCAGTGCGACGTCGATCGGGTGCTGATCGAGGAATGCGGTCTCGTTGTCGAAAAACGCGTCGCTGGTCATCTCGAAGTAGTGGGTGGCGCGGGCCTTCGCGTCGGCGAGTTCGCGGGTGCGCTCCAAGAGTTTGAACGCCGGGTCGACGGCGATCTTCACGTCGGCGCTGATCTTCTGGAAAGCCTGTCCGCGTGAAACGCCAATCTCCAGATACACCGGGTTAGTCCGCCCTGCGAGTGCCCGTTGTACGGCCCTGATCCGGTTCACGCCGGGCAACGCATCCGCCACCGTCACCAGTCCGTTGTTGAGGTTCACGCAACGATCCCCTGCATTAGACGATCCTCTCCCGTGCGGCGCACTCCCACGTCGATCATGGTCATACCTTGAGCGTTCCCAGACCGGTGATCTCAAGGCTAACCGACTTGCGTTGTCCGGCGGCGCCGAGCATGAAGAGGATATCGCCCAGGGGTGCGCCCAGCCAGAATCGCCAGAAGCGCCTGCCGAGGAACGCCCACGCGTATTTGCCGTTGCCCGCCAACCAATAGACCGCAACCTCAAGAACACGATAGGCAGAACGCTTCCATCGCGAGGTGACCATCTCAACATTCATCTCCCAGATTTCGAGACCCCAAGAGCGGTATCGC
>CAIOYU010000079.1 GCA_903862565.1 uncultured Actinomycetes bacterium
GCCGGGCATGGAGTCATCTTGACGCACTGCACCCCAGCCATAAAGATCACGCCCGCCGCGACAGCCGTCGAGGCGGGCGTGACCTGAGATGGTGCGATTAGGCGGCCCCTCCGGTCCCACCGGTTCCACCGGATCCACCGCCGGCGGCGTTGCCGCCGGTGCCGCCGCTGGGGTTATTGGCGGGATTGCCGGGATTGCCGGCGTTGCCGTTGTTACCGGCCGTGCCGGATCCGCCGGTGCCACCCTTGCCGCCGCCGCCGCCGGTTCCCCCGACGCCGCTCTTCCCGCCTGAGCCGGTGATCCGGCCACCGACGCCGGTCGGGCTATTGCCACCCAGGCCACCGTTGCCGCCGAAGCCGCCGACGCCGCCGGTGCCGCCGGTGAAGGTACTGGTGAGAGCGTCGCCACCGGCACCACCGGTGCCGCCGGTGCCGCCCTTGCCGCCGACGCCGCCGTTGCCGTTGGTGAGTCCGGAGCCGCCGGCGACGCCGCCGTTGCCGCCGTTGCCGCCGGGGCCGGCGTCTGTACCGGTGCCGCCGGTGCCGCCCGGATCGCTGTCCGTCCCAGCGTTGCCGGTGGTGCCGTTGCCGCCGGTGCCGCCGGCACCGCCGGTGCCACCGTTACCGGCCGGGCCACCGTCGCCGCCGACGCCGCCGGCACCGCCGCTGGTGAACGTCGTGGAGCCGTTTCCGCCGCCGCCGCCGGTGCCGCCGTTGCCGCCGGTCAATGTGGGCTGGGTGCCTGCCTTGCCATCGGTACCGGCTGTCTTGCCGGTGCCGCCCTTACCGGCGATGCCCGGAGTGCCCGCGCCGCCGCCGTTGCCGCCGGCACCGCCGGTGCCTGCAGCGACGAGGTTGGTGGCATTGAAGCCGGATCCGCCGGTGCCGCCGTTACCGGCAGTGTTCGAGCTGGCTCCGCCGTTGCCGCCGTTGCCGCCGTTACCGTCCTTGCCCAGCGCCTGGGCCTTGCCCCCGTTGCCGCCGTTGCCGCCAGCACCACCGTCGTTGGCATTGAGGCCGGTCCCGCCGACGCCGCCAGTGGGGTTCTGGGCGGTCCCGTTGATGCCCTTACCGCCGTTGGTGCCCGCCCCGCCGATGCCGCCGTTACCGCCGATGCCGCCGTTACCACCGTTGCCGATGAACCCTGAGGTGCCGCCGTTGCCGCCGACGCCGCCGTTGCCGCCGACTACTCCGGCCTTGCTCTGGGCGAGGGCATCTCCGCCTGCGCCGCCTGCACCGCCGTTGCCGAAGATGCTGCCGGCCTTGCCGCCGACGCCGCCGTTGCCGCCGTTGAGAGTGGTGGTGCCGCCCACCGCGCCGGCACCGCCACCACCGCCGTTGCCGAACAGTGAGCCGCCGTTACCGCCGTTGCCGCCGGATCCGCCCTGCTCCGCGCCCGCGGCGCCCTTGCCGCCGTTACCGGCAATGCCGCCGTTGCCGCCGTTGCCGCCGTTGCCGCCGTTGCCGGCGAGGCCGCCGGCGCCGCCGTTGCCGAACAGTCCGCCCTTACCGCCCGTGCCGCCGTTGGCGCCGGGACCGCCGAGTCCACCGGCTCCACCGGTGCCGGTCAGGAAACCGCCGACTCCGCCGCTACCACCGTTGGCGCCAACGCCGCCGATGCCGCCGGTGCCGCCGCGGCCGAACGCGCCGCCCGTGCCGCCGGTGGCACCGACGATCCCTACGCTGCTGTTGCCGCCGGTGCCGCCCGCGCCGAGGAGTCGGGCGTTACCGCCGACGCCGCCGGTTCCACCGGCGGTGCCGCCGTCGCCGCCCCGGCCGCCGATGCCGCTGATGATGCCGGCCTTGCCGCCTACCCCGCCGTTGCCGGCACCGACACCGTCGCCGCCGCTGCCGCCGATGCCGAACAGGCCCGCGTTGCCGCCAGCGCCGCCGTTGCAGGCGGTGCCTGTGCAGGCGGCCGCGGCGTCGCCGCCGCCGCCGGCGATGCCGTAGGCGATTCCGGCGTTGCCGCCGGTGCCGCCGTTGTAGCCCCAGCCGCCGTTACCGCCCAGCAGGCCGGCGTTGCCGCCGTTGCAGGCGGTCGCCCCGGTGCAGGTTGCGGCGGTGTAGTTGAACCCGTTACCGAACAGCAGGCCGGCATTCGGGTTTGCCGCGGTGCCGTCGCCGAACAGCTTGAACGAGCCACCGATGGTCAGCTTGGCCACCTTCGGTGCCGCCGTCGCCGCGGCCACCGCCCCGGCGGCCGCCGCCGACTTCGCCGGATTCGGAACGATGATGCCAAAGAACGGCTTGGCCAACTGCGCCTTGACGCCCCCGATCAGCGCCTGAACCACAGCACTCGGAACGGCCTTCATCTCCTCCGGCGTCAACGGCTTGACCGACCCAAACGGGGCCGCAACGTTGGCCTGGAACAACGACCGGTCATAGGCCTTCAAGCCAAGCTCAGCGTAGGTCTGCGCGTCAGCAGCGCCGCAGTTGATGGCGCAGTCGTTGAGCTCTGCCGGTGTCAGGACATCCGGGTAACCGATGTTGACCAGGATCGTCAACGCCGGCTCGATCGCGTCGGCCAACGGGTTACCCAACAGATACGGGCTGTTGACCTTCTTGAGCACCAGGTTGGCGACGTCGTTGGGCAACCGCAGCGGCGTCAGCAACGGCAGACTCGGCGTCGGTGCGGTCAGATAGATGAAGGGGTAAGGCGCCTCGCCCTGAAGGGCGGAGGCCCCGATTGCGAGAAGGACCGTCGGCCCGGCCGCCTCGCCGGTCGTGTTGTAGACCTGGCCTTGGGGATCGACCAACGTCGAGCGAAGGCTGCCCAGGATGGTGGGGAGGTCGGCGCTGGTGAAAGCTCCCAAATCGGGGATGACTGCGAGGGCCGAGTTGATGATCGAGAGCGGATTCGCGGTGACTGGGAAGTCTCCGAGCGTGTTGTACTCCCAGGTGAAGTCGACCAATTCGCTGGCCAGATCCGTAGAACCGCTGGTGTAATTGCCGAATGCCGGTAGTTCGGGGTTACGGCCCAGTGCTGTGGTGATCTTGGGGAATCGGGCCGCAATGCCACCGCCGGGCCGAATGAGGTTGTTGACCGCAATGAAGTCCTGGACAGTAAGGCCGGTCTGCAAGGGGTCAAGGCCTGCAGGGGTTTGGCCCTGAATGCTGGAGATCAGGTCCCGAGTCGCGCCGGAGGCGCTGAAGGTGCCCAGTCCGGTGGTGATCACCGGTACGACGCGGCAGTCGGGATTGGACACCGCGCCACACGGAACGAAGCCGAATTGGTCAGGGGCGAAGGGCATTCCGTTGATCGTTCGGTACACGTTGTCCGAGGTGGGAGACGTTGGCGTCAGGGAGGTGTAACCCAGGACCGGGACGTTGAATCCGGTCACGCCCAGTGCCGGCAGCAGGTTTGTCAGCGGCCCAGTCGTCGGGGCCTGGATGTAATACGGGTCGGCGGCCGCTTCAGCATTGGGCGCGCTCAATCCCATGCCGAGCGCGCTGGTGGTCGCGGCGGCCACACCGGCAAGTGCAACCTTCTTGGCCTTGCCGGCGGCGCGGCGGGCCTTGCGGTTAGGGGCTGTCTCCGACATCGCAGATCTCCTTCGATCTCTTATCCGGTGGTAATGGGTCCGGGTCGTGCGCACTCCGCTTGGTGGGCGGGACATAAGAAGGCTAAGCCAGTCTCAGCTTCTCTTCAGGAAAATGAATAAATCCGCGCGTCGAGTGGCTACTCGTGGTGGCGGCAAGCATTTTCTTGGGCGGGCCAGCACAACTTTTCCGTGCGCTGATTAGCCGAGTATTCGCGTTTCGGCGAACTGATGTACTCACTATTTCCGCATGTGGAATCTTAAGAGAACCTGTGACACGCAATACCGCATTGCGCTCTTGAGGGTTAACTGAGCAAAAGACGAACCCCTGGCGACTTTCGTCGCTATGGACCAGCCTTGGCTGAACTAGGGCGTGACAGTCCCCGCCTCCGGCGGACCCCATTTACGGCGAACGGCCTCCCACGGGTTGGCGTAGCGTCCCGGCTGGCCGTGATACGGGGAGCGGCGCTCGAGGAATTCGTGCGCGACGGGCGCGACCAGGCGCAGCGGATAGCGCTTCCAGCCGGTTTCGTCGGCGGTCTCGGCGAGCAATTGCGGCCACGAATGATGTTGGTGCTTGAGGATTTCCTGGGCGGTGGCGGTATCCATCCAGTCGGTGGCGAACCAGCCGTCGTCGTCGTCCGGGTCGCCCCGCCGGCCGGTCGGCAACCCGCCGACCAGGCCCATGGCCGCTGCCGTGGACTGTCCGATCTCGCCCTGGAGCAGTCGGTGGCTGTCGTCCCCGCCGATCAGCAGGGTTCGCCCGACGACGTCGGCGGTGGTCGCCGCTGCGAACGCGTGCGCGACGTCGCGGACGTCGACGGTCTGCAGTCGGCCGTCGGTGGGCAGCAGGCCTTCGAAATAGATCATGTCGGGGTCGACGCCGAGGCCGAGGTCGACGGTGAGCACGCCACCCAGGCGCAGGATCACCCAGTCCAGATCTGACCGCCGGACGATCGTCTCTGCCTCGACCTTATGTCCGCCGTAGACGTCGAAGGCACGGACCGGGGTTTCGGCGGTGAGTACATCGGCAACGTGGTGCGGGTTCCGTGGGCCGTACACGGCGATGCTGGAAGCCTGGATGAAGCGAGGCGGATCAGACTGTGCAGCCGCAGCTTTCACTATGTTCGCCGTGGCGCCGACGTTGACCTTACGGGCCAGCGCCGGCTTTGCGTAACACAGTGGGGGAATGACGGCTGCGAGGTGGATGATCGCCGCCGGATCGACCGCGGACATCAGCGCGGTCACCTGGGCCAGGTCGGTGAGGTCGGCCCACCGGACGTGGACGCCGGCGGGCAGTGCGGCGGCC
>CAIOYU010000080.1 GCA_903862565.1 uncultured Actinomycetes bacterium
CCCGCGAAGCGCGCCTCAACAGCTTCGACCAATTCGTCACCGAGATTGATGGCCTCGACATCCATTTCATCCACCAGCGCAGCGCCAACCCCGACGCGCTGCCGGTGGTGATCACCCACGGCTGGCCGGGCTCGATTGTGGAGTTCGCCAAGGTGATAGGACCCCTGACGCGAGACTTCCACGTGGTGTGCCCGGCACTGCCCGGCTTCGGGTTCTCCGGCAAGCCGACGGCGCAGGGATGGACGGTCGAACGGACAGCCCTGGCCTGGGACACCCTGATGAAGCGGCTCGGCTACGACCGTTACGGTGCGCAAGGCGGTGACTGGGGTGCGGCAGTCACCACCCAGATGGGCCGGAATGGTCTGGGCTGCATCGCTATTCACTTGAACATGCCGATCGCCGCGCCCGTGGGAGACTTGAGCGATCCGTCCCCGGAAGTGCAGGAGGCGCTTGCGGCGCGCAAGCACTACGAACGCTGGGAGGCCGGGTACTCCAAGCAGCAGTCCACCCGTCCGCAGAGCCTCGGCTACGGGCTGGCCGACTCCCCGGTGGGGCAGCTTGCGTGGATCGTGGAGAAACTCTGCGCATGGAGCGACTGCGACGGCCACCCGGAGAACGCGTTCAGCCGCGACGAGATGCTCGACGATGTGATGCTGTATTGGGCCACCAACTCTGGGGCTTCCTCAGCCCGGATCTACTGGGAGAGCTTCACCGCGTTCGGAGGCGGCGGCAAGGTGGAATTGCCGACGGGGATCGCCCGTTTCCCCAAGGAGATATTCAAGCCGGCGCGGAGGTGGTGCGAGGCGGCCTACACCATCACCCACTGGACGGAGATGCCGCGGGGCGGGCACTTCGCCGCCTTCGAGCAGCCCGAGTTGTTCATCGCCGATGTGCGGACGTTCTTTGGTGGGCTCAGCTGACGAGATGTCCTAGCGGACAGTCGCCGCCGCATCACGACTCGCGCGTGGGCTTGGACGAGATCGTCACGATGCCGGCCGTCACCGCGAGAGCGAACACCATCGCCGCTCCCGCCCAGTAGCCCGCGGTGATTCCGTCATCCAGGGTGGCACTCGAGGCCAGTACCGACGCGATGACGGCGACGCCCACGGCTCCGCCCGCGAACCGGGCTATCACCGAGAGGGCGCTTGAGGTCCCGAGGGCACGATCCGGCAGTGCGTTGAGCACGGCGGCCGCGGCGACCGGCACCAGAAGGCCGTTGCCGATTCCCATAAGGATCAGGGCGGCCAGGGTCCACCGGGGAGTGTTCGGCGCGAGGGCTGGGATCAGGAAGGCGGCGAACGTCGCGACGAGTCCCCAAGCGATGGCCTGGGCGGTGTGCCCGGCCCGCGCCATGCGCACCGCCAACTGGGAGGTCAGCCAGTAGGACACCGACATGGGCGCAAGCAGCAGGCCGTAGGGCACCGGACCGATTCCCGCGACCTTCTGCAGTTCGATGGTGACGAGGAACAGCACCCCCATGAACGCGACGTAGGCGGCGAACAGCATTAGGGAAGCCCCTGCCACCGCAGGCCGACCCAGGACACGAATGTCGAATGCCGGTTGTGCTGTTGTGCGTTCGCGCACCACGAACAGCACCAGCAGCCCGAAGCCGAGTCCCAGTAGCGCGACGGTCCGCGGGTTCGTCCATCCCATCTCCGGGGCCTCGATGAGTCCGGCCACCAGGGGAACCAGGGACACCAGCGCCAACAGCGCCCCCCACCCGTCGAGTGGGACGCCCTCGGGGCCGCGCCCGGCGGGAAGCGTCACCACCCCGATGATCAAGCCGGCCACCAGAATCGGAACGGGTAGAAGCAATGCCCACCGCCAGC
This sequence comes from uncultured Actinomycetes bacterium, assembly GCA_903862565.1. GTDB lineage: Bacteria > Actinomycetota > Actinomycetes > Mycobacteriales > Mycobacteriaceae > Mycobacterium. The sequence goes on from CAIOYU010000080.1 coordinate 1,830, forward strand.
CGAATGCCCCCACCACCAGCCCACCCAGTACGGGGCCGAGGGCAAGCCCCAGCGCACCGGCGGTGGCCCATGCTGCAAGCGCGCGTGGTCGGTCGGTCGGTGAGAAGGCCATCGCGGTGATGGCCATCGCCGGTGCCAGCATCATGCCGGCCCCCACGCCCATCACCGCACGTGCCGCAAGCAGGGCCGTGAGCGACATGGCAAGACCGCCAGCCAGCGAAGATGCCGTGAAAAGACCCATCCCGCATAGGAATACACCCCTCCGGCCGAACCGTTCCGCTACGGCGGCACCGGGAATGAGGAGGCTGGTCAACGCCACCGTGTACGCATCGACCACCCAGGCGAGATCCGCCGCGGACGCCTCGAATCGCTCACCGATGTCGGGTAGAGCGACATTGACGAACGTCAGGTCGACGGACAGGAAAAACGCCGCCATCGCCACGACGGCAAGCACCAGGCGCGGACGCCTCACCGCCGGATGCACGAGCCGAGGGTACGGTCGAGGACCGGCGACGAGCGGTGACCGGTTAGGAGTTGGCGAGTTGTTCGCACGGTTCCCAGGCGGGGCCCGGGTAGGTGCCCTGGAGTCGAACCATCACCGCGTTGAGGGCCTGCGGCGAGATGTAGACGCCATCGTCCTTGGAGAACGGTTCGGCAAACGCCGTCAGGACCCAGACCATCGCGGTGCTCAGGATCAGGATGGCGCCGAGGGTCGTGGTGGCCAGAACCGGATAGGGGCGCAGCAGCAGGGTCA
>CAIOYU010000081.1 GCA_903862565.1 uncultured Actinomycetes bacterium
GATCGCCACGACAAGCTGAGCATGTATTGCGAAGTGGCCGCCGACTACGCCGGCTCCGGTGGCGATGCGATCTGGCAGGACTGGAAGTCCAGCTTCTCAACCTGGTTTCACTGGAAGCGCGGCGCGATCGTCACCGACGTCGACTGGATGATTTGGGCAACAAAGCTTTGCGGCCTTTTCTTTCCGGGCGAGTGGCGTGTCTTCCGGACAGCTGACTCCGCGCAGGCCCGGCACTGGGTCACCGAGTAGTCGGACGGGTGGGTCGATCGCCACCTTGGGCGCTCGCTACAGCTGGATCTCGTTCTTCTTCACCAGCGGGCCGACAGGGCACTTGCCGGCCCTGGTCGCGGCCCACAACGCACTCTCCGAGCGCGCCGCGCAGATGACGCGTTCGGCTGCCTGGTATTCCTTGCTGACGTGCTCGGCTTCGGGAATGTGTCGGTTTCCCGCTTGCCGAAGAACCATGAGCGCCAACGGCGATGAGGTCATCGAGGGCACGACCAGAAGCTTGGTGAGCGCACTGTGACTCGTGAGGAACATCAAGCGATGCTGCGGAGCCGATCCGCCGTATTTCGCGGCGATGTCCGGTGACATGGTGCTCAGCATGGGTGTCGGCGAATTCGCGGACCAGTTGATGTCGATGTCGATGATGTCGCCGAGGGTGGGGTGAAGCGCCTGGATCAGGTCGGGAAGTTGGCGTGCTATCGAGGCGCTGCCCGGCCACCACGCCCCGTCGATATCGCTGCCGCGGTCATCGTTCAACGAGACGCGTACCGGGCTGGCGGTTCGGCGGGAGCGGTGCATTGGGCGTCCTTTGCTTGGGCCTGGCGCCGATTCGTGGCACACGCGACTCAGCGATTTCGACGGTACACCGCGTGACGCATGCCTCCGTTCGCCGATGAGGTCTTCCTAAGGTTTGTCCCATACCCTCGAAGGTGTAGACCGGCCGTCGGCTGGGTACGCGGATCAAAACGCGTCCGGACCTCCCGGTGCGGTTCAGGTTTTGAGGTGAGATGTCCGGAGAGTTCACAGATGCGGAATTGCTCGCGGAACTCGAGCAGGTCGCCGAAGAGAACGTCAACCGCCACCTGTCGGTAGCCCCCGAATGGCACCCGCACGATTACGTGCCGTGGGACCGCGGCCGCAACTTCGCGGCGATGGGCGGAGTCGACTGGTCCGAGGAGCAGTCCCAGCTCAGCGAGGTCGCCAAGGCGGCGATGATCACCAACCTGCTCACCGAGGACAACCTGCCGTCCTACCACCGTCAGGCCGCCGACAACTTCTCGCTGGACGGGGCCTGGGGAACCTGGGTGGGTCGCTGGACCGCCGAGGAAGCCCGGCACAGCATCGCTCTGCGCGACTACCTGGTGGTGACCCGCGGCGTCGATCCGGTGGCCTTGGAGCAGGCCCGGATGGAGCACATGACCCACGGGTTCGCGCCCACGGCCGAAGAGGAAGATCGGCACAAGACCGACTTCCTGCTGTCCGTCGCCTACGTTTCTTTCCAGGAACTGGCCACCCGGGTCAGTCACCGCAACACCGGCAGGGTCTGCAATGACTCGATCGCCGATCGGTTGCTCCAGCGCATCGCCGCCGACGAGAACCTGCACATGATCTTCTACCGGAACATCTGTGGCGCCGCCCTCGACATCGCCCCGGATCAGGCTCTCGAAGCGATTGCCGACGTAGTGGAGAACTTCCGCATGCCCGGGCAGGGCATGCCCAACTTCCGCCGCAACGGCGTGCTGATGGCCAAGCACGGCATCTACGATCCGCGCCAGCATCTCGACGAGGTTGTGGCGCCAACACTGCGCAAGTGGCGGATCTTCGAGCGCACCGACTTCACTCCCGTCGGCGAAGAGCGCCGCGAACGGTTGGCGGACTACCTGACGAAACTCGAAGGCCAGGTGCTGAAGTTCGAAGAGCAGCGCGACCGTCTTCTGGCTCGCGCCGCGAAACGTGAAGAGGCGCACGCGTCCTGAAACGGCATTGCCTGAACTCGTCTGCCGCCGAATCTAGCCGGACTCGGGCAGCGGTAAGCACCGGCGTGCCACGACCGCGAGATCCGCGGCGACCTCTGCAGGGGCCTTGGTCGGTGTCAGGATGTGACTCAGGCACAGGCGCACAACGCTTTCCACCATGACGCGAACGTCATCGGGGTCCGCCGAGGGCCATTGCTCGGTGACCCAGTCCCCGAACGTCTCGATCGCCCGCCCGATCAGCGGTTCGCCGCGGATGGTCAGCAGCGACAGCAGTGAGACATCGCCGCCGTTGGCGGGTGTCAGCGTCAGGATCGTCTGCAGCAGTGGATTGTCGTGGGCGACCGACAGCATGTACTGCGCCGCCTCGTACACCCCGCCGGCGAGGTCGCCGGGGTGCTCGGAGAGCAGGACCCGCATGCCGTCGAAGAACTCCGCCGTCTCCCGCATGACCAGGGCGTTGCCGAGGTCGTCCTTGGTGCCGAACTCGGCGTGCAGACTCTGCCTGCTGATGCCGATCGCGGTCGCGATGGCGCCCATCCGGACTGCAGCCCACCCCCGTTCCAGCACCACTTGGCGGGCGGCGTCCAATGCCAGATCGCGTAACCGGGCGCGCCCATAGGCGCGGGTCTCGGCCCGGAGGTCGACGACAGACATGAGGCAGAGTCTAACCGAGGCGACACATCAGGATGACTTGTATCGAGTGGTTGACATTTTGCAAATTCTGTCAGATGCTCATGGCAAGCCCGCACCCCTGGAGGGACCATGACCGCCGCAACAGCTGCCACCACCCGCGCCGAACGCCCCTACGACCCCGCCGATCTCTCGTCGCTGGAATTCTGGTCGGGCACGGCCAAGGATCGCGAGAAGGTGTTCGCCGAATTGCGGGCCAACCGCCCGATCTCCTGGCACCGCCCGGTGAAGAACGGCATGTTCGAGGATCCCAACGACGAGGGCTTCTGGGCGGTCGTGCGTCACGCCGATCTGGTCGAAGTGACCCGGCGCCCCGGCGACTTCCTGTCCGGTAGGGGGATCACGTTCGAATCGCTGCCCTTGGAGGTGCTCGACGCCGCGCAGGGGTTCATCGCGATGGATCCGCCGCGGCACACCAAGATTCGCCGTCTGATGGCGGCGGCCTTCACCCCCAAGCAGCTGGCCCGAATCGACGACCACATCGTCGCCAACTCCCGGCGAATCGTCGACGACATCGCCGGTAAAGGCCGGGTCGACTTCGTCAAAGAGGTGGCCGCCCTGGTCCCGATGAACAACATCTGCGACATGGTCGGCATCCCCGAGGAGCACCGCCACACCGTCGCCTACGAGTCGCAGTTCGCCGACGGCTGGCGCGACCCCCGACTGCTGCAGGGCGCCGACCCGTTGGCCCGGGTCTTCCAGACCATCACGACGGTTCACGGTATCGCCCATGAGCTCATCGCCGCGCGCCGCAAGAAGCCGGAGAACGATCTGATGACCGCCATGGTCCAGGCCGAGGTCGACGGCGAACGGCTGACCGACGACGACATCTCGTCGATCTTCGCGCTGCTCATCATCGCCGGCAACGACACCACCCGGCAGTCCATCGCCCACGGGATGAAGGCGCTCACCGACTTCCCCGAGCAGCGTGCCTGGCTCCTGGAGGATCTGGACACCCGTCTGCCGATGGCCGTGGAGGAGATCATCCGCTGGGCCACCCCCATCATGACGTTCCGGCGCACCGCCGCACGCGACACCGAACTGGGCGGGCACCACATCACCGAAGGCGACAAGGTGATCCTGTTCTACTCTTCGGCCAACATGGACACCGAGGTGTTCGACCATCCCGAACAACTCAACCTCTCCCGGTCGCCCAACAAGCACGTCGCGTTCGGAGGCGGCGGCATCCACCACTGCCTGGGTGCGCAACTGGCCCGCCGACAGATCACCGCCACCTTCCGGGAGCTGCTCACCCGGCTACCCGACATCCACGTGGTCGGCGAGCCGGAGCTGGGCAACGGCAACTTCTTCCATACGGTGATGTCCATGAACGCAGAGTTCACCCCGGAGAACCCCGCATGAAGGTGATAGTCGACCGAACCAAGTGCTCCTCGATCGGGCTGTGCGAGGCGACCGCCCCGGACGTCTTCGAGATCGGCCCCGACGGTGCGTTGAACATCGTGGTGGACGAGATCCCGGAAAGCCGCCGCGAGGAGCTCGAACAGGCCTGTGAGAACTGCCCGACCCAAGCGCTCAGTATCGAGGGGTGACTGAGTTCCCAGCGGCCCGCCCGGGCCGCTGGGAATCCAGCCACCAGGCGGCCAACAGGATCACCGATCCCGCCCAGGCTGCGCCCAGGAGCCAACCGGCCAGCACGTCGGTGACGAAATGGACCCCCAGATAGGGGCGGGAGAATCCGATCAGGCCGACCGCGGCGACCGTCGCAGCCCACACCCCGATCTGCAGCGGCCAGCGCCGAATCAGCCAGCGGCACAGCATCCAGGCGCACAGCAATCCGACGGCGGCGGCGCCGGCGGCATGGCCGGAGGGAAACGACAGGCCGTGCGGCGAGAGCAGGGCGTACGGTTGCGGCGGCCGCGGCCTCCCGACCAGGTTCTTGGCGACGACGATCACCAGCGAAATGCCCAGTCCGCCGGCCAGGCCGACCAGGATCGGCGCCCATGAGCGGGCCACGGCGGCCGCCACCAGGCAGACCAGGGTGATCCACACGGTCTGCGAACCGGGATTGCCCATCCGGGTGATGACGAGCAGGACGTTCGTCAGCCACAGTTCGCGGTGACCGGCCAGCCACAGCGCGGCGGGGTCGTCGAATTGAACCAGACCCTCCCCCTCCAGCACATCGTCGAGTAGCGCGGTGAACCCCACCGCCAGCGTGACGACGACCCCTAAGCCCAGCAGCAGGGCCACCAGGGCGACGCCGTTCACCCCGAGGCGGGCCCTCAGCGGAGAAGTCAACGGCCCCAATCGGTTCCAGGCGAACTGCAGGACCGGCCCGACGACGGGAAGCTCACCGAAGCCGCGTATCGGAGGCGGCCGGTGCCGGGCCAGTGCGATGGCCGACGCGATGAGTGCCACCAGCCACCCGAGCACTCCGATGCCGATCACACCGATCTGTGCCGCGCCGGCCCCGAAGCTCATGACCGCCTGACCCATGAACGCACATCCAACCAGTGCTCAGCGGGCTTCCGGGCAGCAACCGTCGTCGTCGGCCACTGTGGTTGGAGCGCAGCAGTTTTCGCCCTGCCACGCCTCCCGGCCCTCCCTGACCGCGACCGCGGCGATCACCAGACCCGCGAGGGGGTCGGCCCACGACCAGCCGAGAAGGCTGTTGAGGAGCAGGCCGACGAGCAGCACCCCGGACAGGTAGGCGCACAGCAGGGTCTGCTGGGAATCGGCGACCGCCGAACGGGATCGGAGTTCGGTTCCGGCGCGACGCTGCGCTCCAGCAAGCACCGGCATCACCACCAGGCTGACGGCGGCCAACACGATGCCGACGGTCGACGGGCGGGCTTCGGCGTAGCCGAGAAGGGCGCGCACCGATTCCACGGTCACATACGCCGCGAGGGCGAAGAACGAGATCGCAATCACCCGAAGCGCGGCCTTCTCCCGCGCTTCGTGATCGGGCGTGGAGAACTGCCAGGCCACCGCAGCGGCGGCGGACACCTCGATGACCGAGTCCAGTCCGAAACCGATGAGCGCGGTCGAGGACGCCTGTGCGCCGGCGCTGAGGGCGACGGCGGCCTCGATCACGTTGTAGGCGATGGTCGCCGCCACCAGCAGGCGGACCCGGCGGGCGAGCACCCGCCGTCGGTCCTCGCTCTTCGCCGGTGTGGTCACAGGCCCGCGGAGATCCGTCCGGAAGTCGGGTCGAAGCGAATCGGGACCAGCGTCTCCACGGTCGGAGCGTCGGCCATCGGCTGGCCGGGGATGCGCTCGAGCAATCGGTAGACGAAGCGGCCGTCCTTGAACTCGATGCCCTCGGGCTTGATGCGGTCGCCCAGGGGCAGCGCGTTCGTCGCCTTCCAGGTGCCGCCCTCGTCGACGGCCAGCATGGCGTAGTAGAAGGTGCCGCTGCCACCCGGATCGTTGGCGAGCAGCAACGCCGCTTCGGGTTTCCCGTCGCCGGTGACGTCGCCGCTAACCTGGTCTCCGACGACCCGGACCGTGTTCGCGGCCGCCGAACCCGGGGCAGCGGGCTTCTCGGCGACGCCGTTGACCAGGGTGAAGCTCTGGTTGTCGATGGTGACGTCGAGACTCTCGACGGCTGCCGACTGCTGTGACGCCGCTCCGCCGGTCTCGTCACGGCTTCCCACCCGCAGGATCATGAGCGTCACGCCCACGGCTAGCGCTGCGGCGAGCGCTGCGATGAC
>CAIOYU010000082.1 GCA_903862565.1 uncultured Actinomycetes bacterium
CTCCCGAGCCCGCGATCGACTTCTGGAAGCGCCACGACAGAGGAGAGGCCGGGTCGGCGCTCCAGTCCTGGAGGTAGGTCGCCCGGAAGTTGAGGATCTCCCCGATCGCACCCTCCTCGATGTACTTCTTCGCGAGGGCGATCGCCGGTGTGCGGCGATAGTTGAAGGCGACCATGTTGACGACGCCGGCCTTCGTCACAGCGTCCAGCATCGCCTTTGCCTCGGGCGCGGTCCGGGCCAGGGGCTTCTCGCAGATGATGTGCTTGCCGGCCTCGGCCGCGGCGATCGCCATCTCGGGGTGGAGATGGTTCGGCGTGGCGATGTCGACGATGTCGATGGTGGGGTCGTCGATGATGCGTCGCCAGTCGCCCGTGCTCGACTCGAAGCCGTACCGCCGGGCGCCTTCGGCTGCGAGCTCGTCGGTGGCCTCGGCGATGACCGCCCTGACCGGCATGGCCGGTGCAGGCCAGAAGAACATTGGCATTGACGCGTACGCCATGGAATGGGCCTTGCCCATGAATCCGGCCCCGATAAGGCCGACACGCAGTTCTCGCATGGTCTAGTGCTCCGTCTCGTGATGTGAAGTGTCAGTCGTGGGAAGTCAGGCCAGCCCGAGCTCGGCCAGGACCGAGTCGAGGTGGGCCTTGGATCGCTTCGCCGCCTCGAGCGGCGAGCCGTCGTACGAGTCGAGTTCGACCATGAGCCAGCTGTCGTAGCCGGTCTCGCTGACCGCTCGTACGATGTCGGTGAAGTCGAGCACCCCGTCACCCAGAGGCGTCCAGGCCAATGGCTCCGGCGTCAGGTCCTTCAGGTGCACATGCTTGATGCGCTCCGGGTAGGCGCGGATGAGGGCGGCAGGGTCGCCACCCGCGGCCGCGAGGTGACCGGTGTCTGGGCAGAAGCCGATGGAACTGAGATCCATGATCCGCTCGAGCTCGCTCGGGTTCTCGACGATGGTGGTCAGATGCGGATGGTAGGTGGCCGTGAGTCCCTTCGCCTCGGCCATGTCCGCGACACGATCCAGGCCCTTGCCCAGCCGGACGTAGTCCTCATCGGTCGTCCCGGCCGCGCGCCTGGCGCCGCCGCCCACCACCAGACGCTCTGCTCCGAACTGGGCCGCGAGGTCGATGGCCCGGCTGATCTTGTGCATCTCGTCGGGGAGGATGTCCGCGTACACGAAGTTCGCACCCGTGTAGACGCTGACGAGTTCGAGGCCGTTGTCGGCCAGCAGCGCGCGGAGGTCTTCGGGGCGGTCGGAGTACTTGTCGACGTCACCGTCGAACATCTCTGTCCCCGTATAGCCGGCCTCCGCGATGTCGCGCGCTGCGTCCTCCATCGAGCCGACGCCGCAGTAGAGGAGGTCCTTGATGCTGGTGACACCGACAGGATGGCCGAGTACGCCACCCCAGGTGATCGAGTGGTATCCGAGTTTCATCGTGTCTCCTTCGGGATGTGCGACATGCATGGAGGGTTGGGGTCAGTGGACGATGTGCGGCATCAGCGTGCGGTGTGCGAGGACGAGGCCCGTCTTGATGCGCTCC
>CAIOYU010000083.1 GCA_903862565.1 uncultured Actinomycetes bacterium
GTCAGACCTCCGCAGCGGACAACGAGTGGCGCTCGGTGACCTGGGGCGGCCCAGCCGGCCAGGAGAAGTTCGTCGCGGTGTCCTCCAGTGGGACCGGCGACCGGGTGATGACCTCACCGGACGGCATCACCTGGGCGACCCAGACCTCGGCGGCGGACAATGCCTGGGATGCGGTGACGTGGGGCGGCCCGGCCGGCCAGGAACTATTCTTGGCAGTGGCCTCCACCGGGACCGGTGACCGGGTGATGACCTCTCCGGACGGCGTGGCCTGGACCATCCGAAACTCGGCCGCGGACAACGACTGGCGCTCGGTGGCCTGGGGCGGCGCCGCCGGGCAGCAGGAGTTCGTCGCGGTGGCCTCCAGTGGAACCGGGGACCGGGTGATGGTCAGTGGATGACTGGGGTGGGTGAGAAACGGCGATTCGACGCCAACAACTCGACTCTGGGCGGGAAGATCGCGCCATGGGATCACCGCCGGCCGCACCGCACCTCATCGAGGAGACCCGCGGGGACGTCACCTTCATCCGCACCGACCCGGACCTGCCGCCGGTGGCGATCGTCGACCGCTCCCCGATGGGCACGCGCCAGAAGGCGACGTTGGCCGGGGTCGCGATCCTGGGAGCCGTCGCCTGGGCGATCATCGCTTTCGTCCGCGGCGAGAACGTCAACGCGGTCTGGTTCGTCGTCGCCGCGATCTGCACCTACCTGATCGGGTTCCGCTTCTACGCCAGGCTGATCGAGCGGAAGATCGTCCGCCCGCACGACGAGTACGCCACCCCGGCCGAGATCCACGAAAACGGCACCGACTACATGCCGACCGATCGGCGGGTGCTCTTCGGGCACCACTTCGCCGCGATCGCCGGTGCGGGCCCGTTGGTCGGCCCGGTGCTGGCCACCCAGATGGGCTATCTGCCCGGCACGGTCTGGATTCTGCTGGGCGCGGTGTTCGCCGGCTGCGTGCAGGACTACCTGGTGCTGAGCATCTCGATCCGGCGTCGCGGCCGCTCGCTGGGGCAGATGGCCCGCGACGAACTCGGCACCGTTGGCGGGGCGGCGGCCATCATCGGCGTGCTGGTGATCATGGTCATCCTGCTCGCCGTACTGGCCCTGGTGGTGGTCAACGCACTGGCCGAAAGTCCGTGGGGCGTCTTCTCCATCGCGATGACGATTCCCATCGCCCTGTTCATGGGGCTGTATCTGCGGGTGCTGCGGCCCGGCCGGGTCACCGAGGTGTCCCTCATCGGGGTGGTCCTGTTGCTGCTGGCGGTGGCCGCCGGCGGCTGGATCGCCGGAACCGAGTGGGGCACACATTGGTTCACGCTGTCGAAGGTCACGCTGTCGTGGTGCCTGATCGCCTACGGCCTGGCCGCCTCGGTGCTGCCGGTGTGGCTGCTGCTGGCTCCGCGGGACTACCTGTCGACGTTCATGAAGATCGGCACCATCGCGTTGCTGGCACTGGGCATCCTGCTGGCCCGCCCCTTGATGCAGGCGCCGGCTGTGTCCCAGTTCGCTACCAGCGGTGCCGGGCCGGTGTTCGCAGGGTCGCTGTTCCCCTTCCTGTTCATCACCATCGCCTGCGGGGCGTTGTCGGGCTTCCACTCCCTGATCGCCTCGGGAACCACCCCGAAGCTGTTGGAGAAGGAAAGCCAGATGCGCGTCATCGGCTACGGCGGCATGCTGACCGAGTCGTTCGTGGCCATCATGGCGCTGATCACGGCCTCGATCCTGGATCAGCACCTGTACTTCGCCATCAACGCCCCCAGCGCTCAGACCGGGCGGACCGCCGAAACCGCCGCGACCTATGTCAACGGCCTGGGGCTGTCGGGCCCGCCGGCCACCGCGGCGCAGATCTCCGACGCCGCGGCCAGTGTCAGCGAGAAGTCGATCGTCTCGCGCACCGGTGGCGCGCCCACGCTGGCATTCGGTATGGCCCAGGTGCTCTCCAGCGCATTCGGCGGCAGCGGCCTCAAGGCGTTCTGGTACCACTTCGCGATCATGTTCGAGGCACTGTTCATCCTCACCACCGTCGACGCCGGCACCCGGGTGGCTCGATTCATGCTCTCCGATGGGCTGAGCAACCTCGGCGGCCCACTGCGCCGACTGCACGACCCGAGTTGGAAGGTCGGGGCTTGGGTGTGCAGCGTCCTGGTCGTCGCCGGGTGGGGCAGCATCCTGCTGATGGGGGTCACCGACCCACTGGGCGGCATCAACACGCTCTTCCCGCTGTTCGGAATTGCCAACCAGTTGCTGGCCGCCATCGCGCTCACGTTGGTCACGGTGGTGGTGATCAAGCGCGGCCTCCTGAAATGGGCGTGGATTCCGGGTCTCCCGCTGCTGTGGGATCTGACGGTGACGCTGACGGCGTCCTGGCAGAAGATCTTCTCCGGGGACCCCAAGCTGGGCTACTGGACCCAGCATTTCCAGTACCTCGACGCCGAACGGGCCGGCAAGACGGCCTTCGGCGCGGCCAAGGACGCCCACCAACTCAGTGCCGTCATCCGGAACACGTTCATCCAGGGCAGCCTCTCGATCGTGTTCGCGGTCGTGGTGCTCATCGTGGTCGCCGCTGGAATCCTGTTGTCGCTGAAGGCGATCCGCGGGCAGGGCGGACGACCGCTGGCCGAAGAGGACCCGGTGGCATCGCGGATCTTCGGACCGTCCGGACTGGTGGCCACACGCGCCGAGAAGGAGGTGCAGCAGCAATGGGACGCACTCGCCGCATCGCAGGGCAAATCCGTTGGTATGTCGGCGCATTGATGGGCGACGACCACTACCGGCGCTTCGTCGAACACCGTCGCCGCAGCCACCCCGGGGAACCGGTGCCTACCGAGGCCGACTACTGGCGGATGCGCCATCGGGCCGTTGACCGCAACCCGGGCGCACGCTGCTGCTGAGGCACCCTGCTCCGGCCACGAGCCCGCTAGTGGTCTGTCACGCAATGGGCGGTGATGGCTTTCGCCATGCGGGACATCATGATCTACCCTTGTTGCCGTTTGCGCCGGTCGCCGTACCACCGGAAGCTGTTGACGTACTTGCCCATGTCCATAGCCACCTCGAGGTTGGCCGCCGACGGGTGCCCCGTCCCGTAGTCGGGGCTGAACTGGTGAAACGGCCCGGCCGCCGTCGCGATCAGTGCGTAGTCATGCTTGATCGCTGCCATGACGATCACCCGGAGCCTGCTGCCGCGCGCGAACACGTCGGCGATGACTCCATAGCCCGGCTCGTAACCGACTGAGGCGTTGGGGATCTCGTAGTCGACGATCGCTTCCGGGAACATGTCTTTCAACGTCTCGTCCACGACCTGTCTGGGGGTGCGGCCCTGGGCCGACTCCCCGAAGAGGTTCAGCAGACCGGTGTCGCCCCCCACGTACTTGGCCTGCACGCCATCCATCCCCGGCGGGTCGAAGGTCACCTCGTAGGCGCTGCCTTCGCCGGGATACGCGACGGAGAACGCACCGTCGTCCCCGCTGTAGCGGGGGTTGGTTTCGACCGGGGTGCCCAGCGGCGGACGGCCGCAGTCGGGCGGGCACATGTATTCCGCGGGAGGGGGCGTCAGCAGTTTCGCCACCAGCACTGCTGCCGCCACGGGGATGCCGACACCAGCCGCTACCGGGCCTAACACGTTGCGGAATGTCGCGTTTCGCTGTACTGGGACCTGGCCGGCCGCGGGGTGCGGTACGCGGCGCGCAGCCCGCGCCGGCCGCGATGCCGCGCGCATCGCGACCCCGCAGTCGCTGCAGAATGGCATCCGGGCGACGACGTGATCGCATTCCGCGCAGAGCTGTTGTGCGTCGCCGGTCGCGTCCGGCGCCTCATGCAGCAGGGCATCGGTGATACCGGTCCGCATTACCAGGATCGCCGCAAGCGCTATCGGAAGTTGCAGTGCGAGATACAGATTCATCGGTATCGGTGCCACGTCGACGAATCCCATGGTGATCGCGAGCGACATAGCCCCGAGAAACGCCACCGAGAGGACAACGGCCTTGTGATATCTGCGGGGCGCGCCGGCCCTTGGGGTGAACCACAGCGCGAGACCGAAAAGACCGCCGGCAGCCGCCGAACCCAGGGGCCAGGCCACACCTTCGACCATGACCTCGGCGAGAAGACTGCCGATCGGTGGGCCCCCGGCGACCGGACCGCTCGTCAACTGCGGCGCCAGGAACGTGGCGGTCGCGGCGGCGTTGACGAGCGTCGCCCCCACTGCCCCGATGGTGAAGCCGTCCAGCGACTCCCTGCTCGAGCGGTCCAGCACGCGCACCAGGGCGACGGGGGCAATCAGGACGAAGGCGAAGGTGATCGGGATGGCCACTCCACACCAGAGCAACTGGCCGACGCTCATCTCGCCGCCCATCTCGGCGTAGTAGGCGTCCTCCACCATCGGGCCGGTGAGGAGTTCCCACGCCACGCCCAAGCCCAGTGCGAAGACCGCCGTCAGGGCGATGTACCGGCCCCGGACCGCCCGGCACATCGTGATGTCGCGCAGGTAGACCAGGAACAACACCGGCAGCCCGAGTATCGACGTCACGATGACCGGAACCAGCCATCCCAGTGCGGCGAACCCCACTGCCGCCACGGCCATAAGAATCAGTCCGGCGCGATAGATCGCGCGGGAGCGTGGGGGCAATTGAGGAAAGAGGCCGGTAGTCGCCCAGGGGCGAAGGACACGTTCACGCGACGCGGCCGCGTAGTTGTTCAGCCGGAGTCGCCCGCCGGAGTCGGCGGACGCCATAGGGACACCGCAGGAAGCACAGAACTTTCCGTCCGGAACGTCCTTCCCACACGCAGGGCAGTCGACGTCAGCCGCGCAGGCAGGACTGGGGTCGGTCGGCAACACTTACCCGCCGTCGGACAAGTAGTCAGAGGTCCTCGATTGTGCTTCCTGCGCATCGAGCAGACCGCGGGCAAGGTTGTACACATTGGGACTTCCGAGCCCGGAGACCATGTCGTAGCCCTCGACGGGGTTGTCTACGGCGTTGCCACCGGCGGTGATGTCCCGGAATCCGGGCAGCTTCGATCCCTGTGCGATCCGGTACAAAAGCGGGTTGATGTCGCCCAGAGGCCTGCCGCCCTTGTCGACGATGTACTGATTCATCAA
>CAIOYU010000084.1 GCA_903862565.1 uncultured Actinomycetes bacterium
GTTCGTCGCCTGGCTGCGACTGCCGACGGCACTGCGGCAGGGCGGGATCGCGGTGCTGCCTTCGGTGGAGCATCACTGCGCCGAGTCGACGGTGAATCGGAAACTGTCGGCGTTGGCGGCGTTTTATCTGCACGCTGTCCGTGACGGGATCGACGTCGGTGAACTGTTGACGACCTGGCAGATCGGTGGGCCCGGGGGCGGCTGGAAGCCGTTTCTGCACCACATCAGCAAGCACATGCCGCGACCCCGGCGAACGGTGTCGCTGAAGGCGCCAACGAAGCTGCCGCGAGTGCTGACCCCCGGCGAGGTCCAGACACTGCTGGATGCATGCGATCGATTGCGGGATCGGTTCCTGTTGGCGCTGCTTTATGACACCGGGATGCGGATCGGAGAGGCGTTGGGGTTACGTCACCGCGACATCGCCGCCGCTGAATGGCAGGTCACAGTGTGTCGGCGCGACAACGACAACCGAGCCCGCGCGAAATCGTTTGTGTCCCGGACGGTTCCGGTGAGCGCAGAACTGATCCGGTTATATGCCGATTACCTTCATACCGAATACGGCGACCTCGATAGTGACTACGTTTTCGTCACCCTCTGGGGGCGGCCCCACGGCCATCCGTTGACCTACAGCGCGGTCTATGACCTGGTCCGCCGGTTACGCCGTCGCACGGATATCGATTTCGATCCACATTGGCTGCGTCACACCGCCGCGACCAGGATGTTGCGCGACGGGATGGGCTTGGAGGTCGTGGCCAAGCTGCTCGGCCACGCCAATGTCACCGTCACCGCCTCGACCTATGGGCATCTGAGCGTGGAGGACACCCGGAAAGCGATGGAGCAAGCCGGCTGGTTCGGACAGGCCCAGGTGAACCTGTGACCGCCCCGGATCCCAACTCAACGCTGGGCCTGCTAGGCAGGCTTGTGGCCGGTGTTCGCGCCGAATTCCACTGCGACGTATTGGAGTTCGCCGTGGACGACGCTGTATTCGGCGGAGGGTCCTGCCGTGTCAGCGACTGCGGACGCAGCGCCCGCGGCCATGGTCTCTGTCAAGGTCACCACCGGCGATGGGCCAACGCAGGCCGCCCTGACCTCGAAGAGTTCGCCGTCTCGACCGATCCGCGTTGGCACAAACATCGCCCCAACCAGGCATGCCGGGTCGAGGACTGCGGTTACGGGTCGGCACGCGGCGGATTGTGTCAGCTGCACGCGCAGCGGTGGGAACGCGCCGGACGGCCGCATATGGACTCATGGTTACGTGCTCCGCTGCCGGTGAAACAGCCCCAGCCCGGGGTGACCTGCCGGATCGGGCACTGCGCGTTATGGCCGCACGCCGAGTCGTCGTTATGCCATTCCCATAACAAGACCTGGAAAGCCAACGGCTGCAACGATATCGACGGCTTCGTCGCAAGATTCGAATCCAACGACACACCGGCGAACGAGACGATCCAGCTCGGGATGCTCACCCCGCAGCTGAAACTGGAAATGCAGTACGCGCTGCAACAACGCCACGACGACCGGCGCGGCAAGCTGACCCCGACCGTCGTCGCCAGGGTGGTCCGACTGCTGATCGACACCGCCGCCACCTCGCTGCTCGACCTCGACGCCGACCAATGGCGGGAACGCTCAGCCGTGATGCTCAACGACACGAGATCTCGCGGTTTGCTGCTCTACGCCCACTCCACGGTGCTGGACTTGGCCGAGGCTGGCGGCTGGGAAGCCGAATACCCGCGCGACGTCTGGCGGATGCACCGACTCGGCTACGAAGGCCACTACACTCTGCGGTTCGACCGCATCCCGCAACCCTGGCTGAAAGAGCCGGCCAAACGATGGATCCGACTGCGCCTGTCACGCGGGCTCAACCTCGAAGCAGGCGGTGGACGCCCGCTGCTGGCCATCGCTCGATTCGGACGGTTCCTCGCCGACGTCGACATCGAAGACATCAGCCGAATCGACCGAGAACTGCTCGAACGCTAACTGGCCCACCTGAGCCGGGAATACAGCCCACAGCGGCGGGGCGCCCACATCGGTCTGCTCAATGGGTTCTTTACCGCAATCCGCCAACATCATTGGGCCACAGGGCTTCCCACTACGGCGATGTTCTTCGCCGAGGACCACCCAAAGCGCGGCGAACACCTGCCCAGAGCGCTGGCCGACCAAGTCATGACCCAGCTCGAAAACCGCGACAACCTCGACCGGTTCAACAATCCGGGCTATCGACTGATCACCGTCATTCTGATGCGTTGCGGGCTGCGGATCACCGACGCCCTGCGGTTGCGCGGCGACTGCGTCACCACAGACGCCGACGGGGCGCCCTACCTGCGCTACTTCAACCACAAAATGA